>CAYYDL010000422.1:0-3252 GCA_964470545.1 uncultured Hyphomicrobium sp.
TGGAAGATCAAAGGTACCAAGTACGATCCGAAGCATGATCCGAAAGAGTTGGCGAAGCAGGGCGACTCCGAGCGTGAGATGGAAGAGCGCAACGCAAAGCGCACGGAGAACTTCAGGAAGACAGGCAAGTGGGTCTACGACGTCACTAAGATCGAGTAGACGAGACCGCCGGCACCCTCGGATCTTGCCACGCTTGGGCGAGGCCTACTTCCTCTCCGAGGTACCTGGGTGCTGCTTCGGCAGCACCCTTTTTTGTCTTTGCCAAGACATGGGCGCGCTTCTTTGCGCGCGCCATGCGGTCGGGCATTGGAAGCCAAATATGAGCCAGACAGAAAAAGAACCAGAAACGCTTGGCGAACGCATCGACCTTGGTGATTGGCGCCAGCGCGCCTTTGATCTCGAGCGCGAGGTTTCGAGGGCGGTCGTTGGACAGGATCGTGCGATACGTCTTTTGACAATTGCGATCTTCGTGCGCGGGCACGTTCTACTGGAAGGAGACGTTGGTGTCGGCAAGACCACGCTTCTCCGTGCTGTCGCGCGCGTGCTTGGCGGGGCGTATGAGCGTGTCGAGGGCACGATCGACCTCATGCCCACCGATATGATCTATTACACGTTTCTCAATGAGGAAGGAAAGCCGCGCGTCGAACCGGGCCCGGTGCTCCGACACGGATCAGATCTCTCGGTCTTCTTCTTCAATGAGATCAATCGCGCGCGGCCACAAGTCCATTCTCTCCTCCTACGACTGATGGCGGAGCGAAGCATCACAGCCTTCAATTCGGAACATCAGTTTCCATATGTCTTGGTCTTCGCCGACCGCAATCGAATAGAGAGAGAAGAGACTTTCGAGCTTCCCGCCGCTGCGCGGGACAGATTTCTAATGGAAGTTGCTATCGGTGCTCCAACGGACGAGAAATCGCGCCGCAAGCTTATTTTCGATCCGAAATTTCACGACGTGGATAGTCTTATTGCCTCGTTAAAATCAGGCGTTGTCGATTATCGGCAGCTCAACGCCGTCGGGCGTTTGATCCAGGCCACCGTTGCTGTGAGCCCGGCGCTCGAACAGTACACGCTCGAGCTTTGGCAGGCCGTTCGCAGTCCAGCAAGTGTAGACTTGAATCTGCCTGATGTGGATACAAATCATCTTGTTGCTGGCGGGGCGAGTCCGCGCGGCATGAGTTATCTGATCCGTGCCGCGCGGGTTTCTGCATGGCTGGCGGGCCGAGACATGGTCGTCCCCGAGGATATCCGAGAGATCTTCCACGAATGCATGGCGCATCGGATCTTCTTGGCTCCGGTCTATGAGCTGAGACGCGAAGAGCTTGTTCTTGAGCTCATCAGAGCCGTCTTCAATAAGATTCCAGCGCCATGACCCCAGAAGCCCGCGAACTTGCCTACAACATTCCTTGGCGTTCAAGCGCGATCCGCACGGGCATCCACCGCAGCAATCTTTACGGTTCCGGCGGGCGCCTGCGCGATATCGTGCCTCTGATGGTGCTTCCCGATCCGCGTAGAATTGCGATCCGTGCTTCTCTCAGCGATCCGTTCGAGCGCCTTCTGGTGAAGCGTACAGAGCAGCCGAATTCCATCAATATCTGCGTGTTGGTCGATGTTTCCGCGTCGATGGCCTTCCGTGGCAACGCCAACAAGCTGCAAATGGCCGCCGACTTCGCGGAAGCAATTGCTTGGTGCACCCAACGCGTAGGGGATTCGTTCGCGCTTTTTCCATTCGATAACGCGCTCCGGTCTGATCTCGTGTTGCGGAAAACGATGTCGAGAGCAGCACAGTCGGATGCCATCGAACGTTTGCGTGCCCACGTTGGCGACCGGCCGGGAGCACGCGGCGTTTGCGAAGCGGCTGGGGAATTGGCGGGTCGGAAGAAACTCGTCTTTTTGATTTCCGATTTTCTCTGGCCGAAAGCAGACGCAGAGCGAGCAGCGGCCGAACTTGCGTCGAATGATGTCGTGCCTATTGAGCTCGAGGACAGCCTGCAGGCGGAAGCCTTGCCACGCTGGGGGCTGCTTAATCTTCGCGATCTCGAGACAGGACGACGACGGCTTATCGCGATGCGGCCAGCCCTTCGTGAGAGGTGGCAGTTGAAGCGGGAGGAGCACCGGCGCCTCATGCGGAGAATATTTGGGACGACGGCACGGCAAATGTTTTCCGCGCGCGATCGCATCGATTGGATGAAGTTCACATCATATCTTCTCTACGGAAGCGTCTGATGCGACCCGGGATCGCCATTGCATTTATCTTGTTCGGCACGCTCCCTTGCTATGCAAGCGTCGACGCCGTCGAAGTCTACGAGCCGCGATCCTTCGGATATTTTATCGGCGATACTCTTGAGCGTCGTGTCGAGATCAAAACAAGTGGCGGCACGCAACTCTTCCTGGAAGCTCTTCCCCGGCCCGGGCCCGTTGCTTACTGGCTGGACCTTGTTTCTGTCGATCATGCCGAGCGTTCGCAAGGCGACGGCAACGCTTATGAGATCCGCCTGAAATATCAGATGTTCTACTCGGCTTTGGAGGCGACCAAGCTCGAAATACCGGCCATCCCCCTGAAATTCTCGGATTCGGAGCCGACGACAACGCCCGAAGCGACGGGCATGACGACGACCGCAAATAATAAAGCAACCGCGATTCCAGCGTTTTCTTTTCTGGTGGCGCCTTTGCGCGACATTGTTTTGCAAAATCTTATGCCTGGCGAAAGCAGTGAAATTGGTGATGTGCTGCGTCCGGACAAGCAATCGCGTACGATCGCGACAAGCGGCAATCTGCAAATTCTCGGTCTATCGGTACTTGCGGCAATTCTCTCGGCAGCGGGGTTGTTATGGCACTACGCGATATGGCCGTTCGGAAAGAGGGCTGGGCGACCCTTCACGAACGCCGATCGCCAAATTCGCGACCTTCCTTTTTCGAAGCTTGATGCTGACACGGTCTACAAGCGCTCGCTTCTTATCCTGCATCGGGCCATTGACGAGTCGTTCGGACGAAGGGTGTTTGCGTCGGACATCTCCGACCTGATGAGCGATCGCCCGCGATTCACGAGTTTCCTGCCGAAGTTCTCTCGATTTTTCGAGAGTTCCCGCCTGTTCTTCTTCTCGGAAGACAAAAGCGCTGCGGAACGAGAGTTTTCCGCCGACGAGGTCCGTTCACTGGCTTCCGATCTCGCGCGGATCGAAAGGTCGGCGACATGATATTTACCAACCCGGTAGCGCTCTTATTACTTCCGCTAGGGCTCATTCCATTCGTGCT
>CAYYDL010000423.1:0-2038 GCA_964470545.1 uncultured Hyphomicrobium sp.
GCCCTTCGGCTTTACCGAATTGCGAAGGGCGTTGGCCATCGCTGACCAGAGGTCGAGCCCTTTAATGCGCTGGGCGGCCCAGTCGGCCGAAATTTCATCGCAGCTCATGCCCCACACTTTCTCAGTGTAGGTCTTGAAGAAGCTCGAGAACTGCCGTTCGCCGAACTGGTTGGCGACCCAGTCGTGGTAAGTCTCGGGTTTCTCGTTCGGGAACGCCTGCTTGTACATAAACGACAAAACGCACATTGCGCTTTCGACGACACCGAGATTGCCGAGCGCTTCGAAAGCCTTGAGCGGGTAGGAATAATATTTGCCGTCGTAGTAGATGCGACTCATGCGCGGTCGCGTGATGAAATCCTGCGGCAGAATTTCTTTCCAGAGATCTACGACTTCCTTCGATTTCGAAAAGAAGCGGTGGCCGCCAATGTCGAATAGAAAATCCTTATAGTTGACCGTCCGGCTGATGCCGCCGACGTATTTCGGGTCGGCTTCAATGACCGTCGTCGAAATTCCCTCTTTCGTCAGAAGGTAGGACGCGGTGAGGCCAGCCGGGCCTGCACCGATGACGAACACTTCACTATGGGACATGAGATACGCCTACGCCTACTCGCGACAAAACGGCCTTTATCGGCATGGCCGCCGTTGCGAGCAGCTAGCCCCTCTTCCGGGAGCCTATGGGAGATCGGTAAAAAAAGACTGATATTTGCGCCGAGTTCTACGAACCAGTGGCGGCGACAGGAACCGAAACGCCCGGTCGTTAGGCTTTACCGTCCTCTAACGCACTTCGGGTAAGGTCACCTCCTCAACGGGGTACGCGTATGATTTCCGCTGCAATTCGGCGCTCGGGCCTGAAGACGTCCGTTTGGCGCCTCGATGGGCTGCCGAGCTGGACCTGGTGGTTCCTGGCACTTGCTTTCATCGGCGTGAAGAGCTGGCTGACGCCTGGCGGCGGTATCTACGGCAACATCGGCGATTCAGACGATCTGACGCGCCTCATCCAGGTGCGGGAACTGATGGCCTCTGGCCACTGGTTCGATACGACGACGATGAAAGTCGGCGGCGATGGCGGAATGCTGTCGCACTGGTCGCGATTGATCGATCTGCCGCTCATGGCTTTGATCTCGCTCTTCAGCCTGGTCATGCCGGTGGACGATGCTGAACGACTTACACATGCGGTGTGGCCCCTGTCGCTGCTCGCCGGGCTGCTGTGGATGACGTTTCGCTGCGTGCAAAGCGTTGCCGGGGATCGCGCGGCCGGCTACGCGATGGCGCTCACGGCGCTTTCGCCCTTCGCGTGGTATCAGTTCTCCGTAGGCCGGATCGATCATCATAACGTCATGATCGCCGGAACGGCGGCGGCGGCGCTGCTGATGTGGTCGCGGCCGCGGCGGACGGGGCCTTGGTTCATAGCCGGTGGGCTAACCGGCCTCGCGCTCGCCGTCGGTTATGAGGCGCTGGCGCCCGCGGTCGCTCTTGGCGTCCTCGCCACACTCTGGGGGCTTTTCGACAGGCGCAACGGGCGAGCTGCCGGAGCATTTGGCTTGGCGTTGGCTCTTGTCTTTGCGGCCTCCTTCTTCGCAACGATCGGACCCTCGCGCTGGATGGACATTCATTGCGACGCGATCTCGCTCAACATGGTGGTGCTGGTGTCGTTCGGGGTCGCCGGGCTGCTCGTCGCCGTCGGGCCGGGACGTGACCGGCCGCTTTCCGCGCGGCTTCTCGTGATCGCCGGGTTCGCGGCTGCCGGCATTGCGGGCTTCGGTTCGCTGGAGTCAAAATGTCTTGCGGGTCCCAAAGGTCAGTTGCCGGCCCTGCTCAATACCGTTTGGCTCGACAAGGTTGCGGAGGGCGAAAGTCCAATCGCGCGGATGTTGACGGGCTCATTCGCCGAGCCGCTCGCGTTGATCGCCTTCTTTGTCTTGGGATTGGTGGCGCAGTGGAGTGAATTACGGAAAACCAGGACGTTGGCGGATATATTTCTTTTCGCCGTTCTCGGGATTTTCGTCGGTCTCGCGCTCTGGCAATACAAATATGTCTC
>CAYYDL010000424.1:0-3605 GCA_964470545.1 uncultured Hyphomicrobium sp.
AGCCCAAGCATCTGCACCAGATAGGACAGCGTACTTTCGCCGCCGTAATTCTGCCAGTTCGTATTCGTTATGAAGCTGATGGCCGTGTTGAATGACAAATCGGGCGCCACCGCCGTCATCCCTTGCGGATTGAATGGGAGAACCCCCTGCGCGCGCAGAAGCGCGTAAAGAATGATGAATCCCCCGACGTGGAAGAGCAGCATAGAGACCGTATAGCGAAGCCAATCTTGCTCGCTGCGATCATCTACGCCGGCGACCTTATAGAGAACGACTTCCACCGGCCTCAAAATTGGAGAAAGGAAGGTTTTCTCGCCAGAGAAGACGCGCGTCATGTACCCGCCGAGCGGCTTCACAAGCGCAACGATGATCGCGCAATAAAGAACGATCTGTATCCATCCTATAAGTGTCATATGCGTTTGCCTTTCAGAAACGCTCGGGACGCAACAGCGCGAAAACGAGGTAAATAAGCAAACCGGCGGTGACGAGACCGGCCAGGGTGTAATCGAATGTCATGGCAGCCTCACAGTCGGTCACAGGCGAAAGCGTAAGCAATGGCAAGCGCAAAGAGAGAAAGCCCACCCACGACAAGAATGATGTCCAGCATCTTCATTCTCCTCCTCGGAGGAATGCACCACCCGCGAGAAGCCGTTTGCGGGCGGCGCTTAGGTGACATGCGTGGCATAGGAATTCGAGTTGGGCGGAGAGCCGCCCTTATAGGAATCTCATAATAATAAACGAAAAATAATCAGCAGAAAGACGATTTGATGGTGCCATCCAAAACGGACCCGTAGGCATGTAGGCCAACGGGCTGCAAAATAAGATCGCCCGAAAGCCAGCCCGGAATGGATGAACACCGAAGCTCGGTGGCTGGGGCCGCCGCGACGACGCCAACGATGTTGAACTCCGGGGCGTAGGTCTTCGCGAGCTTCGCCGCGAACAATACCGCTTGCCCGCCCTGCGAATACCCCCAGAGACTAGCTTTGATGCCAATGCCTGATCCGGGCAACGCATGTGCCGCTCTGATCGAATCCAATACCGCGCGGCCCTCGCTCTCGCCGACGAGGTAGGGATGTGAACATGGCGTTCCCAATCCCGGATAGCCAGTCGCGGAGATGGCGAAGCCGTGTTCCAGCTCATGCGCAGCCGGGAATCTGCTGGAAAAAGAAGATCGCGAGCGTCGGCGCGCAATTCGGAACGATCCCGGTTGTCGGATGAGCCCAGGCAACCACTGGCCATCCTCCGGGCGGTGGCGCGCCGCCGGGAACGATCACGGCACCGCAAACACTCTCCGATAGGTGCTTCCAGACCACGAATAACGACAAAACGCTATTCACGGGCCTACTCTTCTTGTGAGACAGCCGTTGAGGATTTCAATCCTTGTATCGTCGACTTACCGATAGCCGACGATAAACGGCAGAATGAATAATCTCATTCTGGGCATGGCAAAGGCCGGAGGAGCGCTCCACCCTGGGCGCTCCTTTTTTCACGTCGTCAGATCTTTCCGCTGCGTGGCCGGCTCGCTTCCCCGCGCGCCAAGCCTGGGACGCTTCTCGCGCGGACGCGCCTAGCCGGGGGAAATCTCAAAGCAGCTGGAGAAAATGCCCCTCCAGCGGTCGATCAAGAGAGGCTTGGACTGCGGGCTGCGACGCCGAGTCTCCATTGAGATTTGCTCACGGCAAAGTCACAATATTTTAGCCGAAGCGGAACAACTTGGATGCATCTGAGTTCCCCTGCCATCCGCCCGGAGAGCCACATGCCCTACTCCCCCCTTTATGCTGTCATCAGCACGTTGCCACAGATTGCAGCCGCTGCATTTCTGCCGATCCTGGGGATCGCCCTCGTAAGCTATCTCATCAAATCAACGCGGCGGCAGCCACCACAAAAGTCCGCCGCCTTGGAGTGACCGTCAAGCAAGTGGTTCGAAGACGAAGCTAGAGGACGAGCCCTCTAGTCGATGCGTTCGATTGCGTCTCCGATCCGCACCTCTCCGCCCTCGATAATCCGAGACGTGACGCCACCGCGGCCACGCACGGCATTATAGCCACCCAGCCCGAGGTTGACTTCCATCTGGCTGCATGGTGCACATTCGCCGCTGATCTCCAGGATCGTTGGGCCGACCCGGATGCTTCGCCCCTTGAGAGCGTTAAGATTGATCCCCTGCGTCACGAAGTTTCGCCGCAACAAGACCGGAGAGACATCTGGCCTCCCAAGAAACGACGCGATAGCCGCAATATCCTCGGACGCGATCAGCGTCACTTGACGCGCGCCGTTGCGCTGCGTCTGGTAGCGGTCCCCTGCGATCCCCTGCTGCGCAACCAGTGCAGCCGACTCCGGCGTCAGCATCGGTGCCCCGCGAGACGGGCGAAGCCCAATCCACACGAGCGTGCCGGGCCTGACGGGACCGGCAAGCAATTGGGCAATGCTCGATTGCGGAGAGAACGAAGACAAGCCGATCCGTGGTTCTACTTCTTTTCCTGGGGCTGGGCGGATTGCGTAAGTTCGTTCCACTTTTCGCCGAGTTGCTTCTTCAAATCGTCGATCTTCTTCGAAGCTTCGTCGGCTTTTGCCGTGAATGCAGCACGGGCGGCTGTGTAATCAGCGTCCGATAATTCGAATTCGGTCATGAAGGGGCAGCCGCCATGGGACAGGTTGGGAGCCGCATAGCGGACGAGCACGGTACCGGGCGTCGCGCCGGGCCCGACCTTTACGATCACGGAATCCTTTTCCATGTGACACTTCTCGCCTTTGGCGATCTTCTTCATGTCCACGGCAACGAACTTGCCGCCGTCATTCAGGAGCGTCACGTCCATGGCGCTCGGCATGAATCCGAGCTCGACCCCGTTATCGGCACCTTCCGCATGGGCCGCCGGAGAAAGAGCGAGCAATGATGCTACTACAAGAAGAGGAGAAAAGGTTGACTTCATTTTCATAGTCCTTGAACTGCGCCGCCAAAGCCGACCGGAACCTTTGACAGGTCGAAGATGTATTTCGGATGAACCGTAATGTCACATCTTCCTGCGACCGCTCAAACCCCGGCAATGGTATGACGCCTGCTCATTCACCGATTTTTGCGGCACAAAAATAGCGGACGCTATCTTGATCGTGTCAGGCGCAAATCCTAGGGGTGCCCAAACGCCAAATCCTATAACATCCCGATCCGTCTGGTAGGAATTATTCCCTCGGTTTCGGCGGATGCTGAAAGCAAGCACCGGCTGATAATGACGCTTTTCAGGCTTGCAAATATGCGTAGCTTTCCGGCCCGCAGACTCGTCTGCCTCACGGAGGAGACGGTCGAGACGCTTTATCTGTTGGGTGAACAAGACCGGATCGTCGGAGTGTCGGGATATGCCGTTCGCCCGCCAGAAGTCCGGCGCGAGAAACCCCGGGTCTCAGCATTCACCTCGGCGGACATTCCGAAGATCGTTGCCTTGGAACCTGATCTGGTTCTCGCCTTCTCCGACCTTCAGGCGCCGATCGCAGCAGACCTCGCACGCGCCGGGTTGGCCGTTCATATCTTCAATCAGCGCGATCTCGCCGGCATCTTTGCCATGATCCGGACGCTTGGAGCGCTGATCGGGCGACCCGACGAGTCAGACAGGCTTGCA
>CAYYDL010000425.1:0-4237 GCA_964470545.1 uncultured Hyphomicrobium sp.
AAAAGCCTATCTCCGCGACTGGAAGATCAATCTCATCGAGGGTGAAAATCCTCGCTGGGTCGACCCGTATCCCGGGTTGAAGAAAAGGTTCGGCTAAGAACTTGGGGATGTCATGCTCGGGCTCATCCCGAGCATCCATCAGACAGCAGAGCACAGAGCACGCTGCTCGATGCATCCCCGGCCTAAAGCCGAAGATGACACACAGGATCGCGTGCCGATGACGGGCACCAATCAGCGAAGAAGTGACGGCCGTCCCCTGCCGTGCATCTTCAGGATCACATCGCTGATGGGGCACTTTTCGATGAGCGCGGGCCAGTCGCGAACCACGATCTGGAAGCGTCCCCGGCGCTCGATGATCCGCGCCGCCGTGAGTGCTGAGAATGTTCGTGAGATCGTGTCGGCATTGAGCGACAGATAATCGGCGATGCTGTACCGTGATAGAGGCAGCTCGAAAGCGACAGTCTCTGCGGAGTGAACGCCAAGGCGCACGCCGACCTCAACCAGGAAAGCTGCAACACGCTCTTCCGAATTGAGCACCGACATGGCCGCCGAATGCAGCTGCATGCGCGCATTCTGTTCATTGAGCCGGGCAAAGATCGCCTGCCAAAGCTGGCTGTCGCGCAAGATTTCGTCGGTGAAAGCCGCCTGCGTGAGTTTCCAGAATTCGGCGGACCGCTGCGAGATGAGCGACAGCCCCGGCAGCGACACCTGAAGTTCGGGAACGATGATGTCGCCCGGATAATAGAGAGCCGTTATGACCCGGACGTCCGACCCGACCGTCCCTGCCTCGAGCCCGACGACGCCTTTCGCGACGAGATAAACATAGCCCGATCCAAGCGACGCAAGCGCATATCGGTTACCGAGTCGAACGAACTGGGCGCGCGCCCGAAGCCGGGCAACCGCCGCAGGCTCCGGTTCGGACTGCACGCGCTCGCTGCGCGCGCTAGGCATAATGGCTGCTTCATATGTCGACATAGGATGGCTCGCTCTCACCGAAACATTCGGCGTTCGATCTTTTTTATTGAGCCGGTACGCGAGGGAGCATTTGACATGAATCAATAAACCCCGTGTCGCGCATGTCACAGCAGACAAGTTCGCAACTCCAATCTGACCCCCGTCAGATGCCGGCAAATTTGCGCCCTGGGCGCTCATCCACGGCGCATCGATAAATGGCCATGAAATCGTCGAGTCGAATCCGGATCGCTTGACGATGCTGAGACTTGATGGGGGATAAGATCTATGCGTTGGACGGGAAAAACTTCGATTCTGGTCGTCTTGCTGATGGCCGCTTCGGCATCGGCTAGAGCTGGCGATTACAGCGGCGATACATTGGTGCGGGTAGAAGGCACGGTGGTCGTGCCCGACTCAGGCGCGCACGTCTATAGCGGCGGCACCACTGTGCCAGGCGCCGACGCCGAGGTGAGCACGGAAACAATCCCGTCACTCACGATCACGCACTTCTTCACCAAGAACATCGCAGCGGAACTTTTCTGTTGCTTCGCCAAGTTCAGCGCCGAGGGCAAGGGCGGCCTCCACGGCACGGACCTAGGGAACTTCTGGGCCTTCCCGCCGGTCGTCACGCTGCAGTACCACATGGACCCGATCATGGGCTTCAAGCCATATGCGGGTGTCGGCTTCCAATATATCCACTACTTCAATACCGACAGCGGCGATCTTGGCGGAAAGTTGCACTTGAGCGACTCGTTTGGCTTCGCCCTCCAGGGCGGCGTCGACTACGAGATTGGGAATGGTTGGTATCTGAACGCCGACGTGAAGAAAGTTTGGCTTGATACCGATGCGAACTGGCGGGGCACCGGCTTCACGGCGAAGGTGGACGTCGATCCGCTCATCGTCTCTGCGGGCGTCGGCTACCGCTTCAATCTCGCCGACCTCCTCAGCGGACGCAGCAGCGAGCCCGTACCGCTCAAATAGTTTGCAGCCTCTTTAGCGATCACAGCAACACAGCCAGAAGACCGCTCAATGCGGTCTTCCTTTGAAATGTTTGGTAGGTCTTTCCGTGTCCTAAGAACTCCTTAATACCTTCTGCCCCCTTCAAGCGGCCTTAACGCCGTTTTTAAGCTTTCGGCCCTATAGAAGCCGATGGCTTTGGGGTTGAGTATGAGTATGCCATCTCGAGACGCTCCGGCGACGTTGGCGTGGGATGAAACGTTCCCACAAATCTGCAGCCTGATAAAAGCAAAATGGCTGCGGGCGATGCGTCCGGCATGGTGTGTCGTCGCCATCGGAATCCTGGCCCTCTCGATACCTTGCGCAACGGGCAGCTTTAAGATCACCTCATGGTCGTCCGTTCTGCAGGCGACGCTGAGCGTCGCAGCATTTCTCGCAGCAGCTGCGTATCTTCATCGGCTCGATCATCATCGCATCGCCCTCGCACTCGAAGCCGCCGCCCTCTTCAACGCAACGGTCGTTGTCGGCTTGCCGCTTGAATCCGTTCTGGCATCCGCCGCGCTCCCCTTTCAGGATCACGCCCTCGTCGAAGCGGATCGCACGATGGGAATCGACTGGGTCGCGCTTGCCTTCTGGTTCCGTGAGCATCCGGCTTTCACGCTGGCCCTGTGCTATGCTTACGCCAGTATCGGATGGCAGCCCATGCTCCTCATTCCGGTGTTGGCCTGGGCGAGCCCGGAACGGCTTCGCCGAGTCATGACGACGTGTGCGGTTGTGCTCGCCATAACGATGGTCGTTTTCCTCGTCGCACCGGCCATCGGCCCCTATGAGTATTTTCATTTCAAGGCCGCCGACTTCCCTGCCGTTCGCGTTTCGGCCGCATGGGTGGCTCCTCCGATTACCGAATCTTTGCGCAACGGACTGCACGAGTTCTATTTCGCCGGCCTCGTGACCTTTCCGAGCTATCATGCCGTGACGGCGCTCCTGTTTGGCTTTGGCTGGCTCGCCGTTCCGTTTCTCCGCTGGGTATTCGTCCCGCTCAATCTCCTGATGCTGATTTCTTGCGTCCCGATCGGCTCGCACTACGTCATTGACGTCGTCGTCGGGGCCGCTTTGGTCCTGCTATGTTACCCGGCAATCAGCCGCTATTACGATAAAACGGACCGATACCAGCCGCTTCTGCCCTCGAACGCCGCGCCGCTGAACGCGAAATGGCTTCTCGACGGCTTGGCGAGGCGAGGCTGGAACCGGCCAAAATTGAAATCCGAAAGCATCTGAACCCCGCGGGCCCGCGGCGCCACATCCGCGTCCTGCATCGTGCCCTTTCAACGGGACCGTCATCATGCGCGCTGTCGCTTATCGTCTGGACGCCTCCACCCGCTTTCGGTTACGGATGACTGAGGGACCCTGGAACGGAGAAAGGTAAGCGTGGAAGCCGGCGGATCGAAAGCCGTAATTTTCGTCGCCTTTGCCTGCAATCTCGGCATTGCCGTCGCGAAATTCATCGCCGCCGCCTGGACGCAATCGTCCGCGATGGCATCCGAAGCGATCCACTCGCTTGTCGACACCTCAAACCAGCTTCTTCTGCTCTTCGGCATCAGCCGCGCCGCGCGGCCGCCCGATGCGCAACATCCGTTCGGCTACGGCAAGGAAATCTACTTCTGGAGCTTCATCGTCGCGATGGTGCTGTTCGCACTCGGCGCCGGTGTCGCGATCTACGAAGGCATCGAGAAAATTTTCAGGCCGCATCCCCTGCGCGATGTCTTCTGGGTCTACGCAGTTCTGTTCGTCGCGATCGCGCTCGAAGGCTATTCGATGGTGAAGGCGGTTCGCGAATTCAACGTGCGCCGAAGATCGTCGGGCCTCGGCTTCGTCGCCGCCCTCCGCGCCTCGAAAGACCCCTCCCTGTTTGCGATTGTGCTTGAAGACGCGGCCGCGATCACGGGCCTCTTGATCGCGCTAGTCGGAACGCTGGCAGCGGATTTCGGCGGCTACGAGCGCGCCGACGGCATCGCCTCGATCCTCATCGGCTGCGTCCTTGCCTTCGTCGCGGCGTTCATGTCGATCGAAATCCGGTCGCTGATCGTTGGCGAGTCAGCGTCGCGCACTGTTCAGATGGGCCTCCGCGAGATCGTCGCGGGGGAAGCCGGACCCGATAAACCGATCCGCGCCATCAATGAAATCCGGACCATGCACCTGGGCCCACAGGACGTGCTCGTGACGGCCAGCGTCGATTTCGAAGATTGGGTCAGCGCCAGAACCGTCGAGGACGTGACGGCACGCCTCCAGCACGCAATCAAATCGCGCTATCCGGAGGTCCAGCATCTCT
>CAYYDL010000426.1:0-8037 GCA_964470545.1 uncultured Hyphomicrobium sp.
CCGCTTTGGCTCCGCCAAGATTCCGGTCAAGCACGAAACGAGCTTCCAAGGTGGTGACGGCTACGTATTCTTTGGCAACCGTGCGCTGACGACGCGTGCGTTGGCGACGATCGTGATGGACGGCGATATCCCGCCCGCTGAGAAGGATCCGTTCTATTCGGCGCAGGATTTCAGCCTCGACTTCTTCCTGCGCCTTCGCGAATTTCAGCAGACACTTTTCGCGCATGATGGGTACAGGGCGGTTCTCGGTGCTTTCGGTCCGAACCTGCTTTTCAAGACGGGGTCGCGACCCGTGAAGCGCCAGGGCGATCACGCGTCCGATCGCGGGAACCCGGCGCGGATGCGCGCGATTCCGAACAACGCGATTCTGCAGCAGTTCGGCTATATCGCAAACGTCGTCGCGGGCCTTGGTGCGGCAGTCGGACCCGACCGCGATCGCTTCTACAAATTAGTCAAATCATCGAAGCGGTTGCAGTCGCTGCTCGCGATGATCGCGCATGGCAAAACCATTTCGAGTCTCAATGCCATGGGCGCCAATGCCCAGGTCTTTAATGCCGGACTTTGGGCCTCGCGCGCATCCTGGGGGCGCGAGGAAGCTTTGAACAGCGCCTTCCGCACGCTCGCGACGCATTTGCTGCCCGACGACCGCTATGGCGATATCTCCGAGCTGGTCCATCTTCTACGTCTCGACGCGATCGACCTTCACGCCATTCTCGCCGATTTGAATATCGAAGACGGCATGGTTCCCGACGAGAACCGGCTCGAGCTTGATCTCCTGCAGGCGATCCGACTCGCGCTGATCATGCGGATCTTTATCCTGGCGGCGCAGCTTCCCCGCTTCGCGCCACAGGATGGGCTATCCCATGCGCAGGTTCTCGAAATGGCGCTGAGCCTCGAGATTCCCGAAGTTCTGAGTGTTCTTCGCAAGGCGTTCCCCCACGACGAAAAAAACCTTACGGCGAAATCCTTTGACGAGCAGGCGAGCTATCGTCCGCGCGGCATCGATGATTATGCCCGTCTCGAAACGGAAATCCTGACGCCCATGGAAATCTCGTACGAATTCGTCCGTGAGATCGGCACCGGGATCTCCCATCACTTCGGCGCGTTCGGTTGAGCCAGATTGGTGCGGGCGAGGCCTTATCCTATGCGCCCGCGACCTGCACCGGCGGAAGTGAGTTCATCCGCGAAAAGCGCGAAGACTTCGCCTTGGCTCGTTTCGGTATCCAGCCATAAAAACGGCAGGTCGGGCCGTGACGCTTCGAGGGCCTCCTTGCCCGCGCCGATCTCGACGACCAGTCCGCCATTCGGTGCCAGCCGCTCCGGCGCGCCACGCAAGATGCGGTGCACGAGATCGAGGCCATTCTCCCCGCCCAGGTGCGCAAGCTTCGGCTCGGCTCGATATTCCGGCAGAAACGCCGTGACCGATGCCGCGGTGACATACGGCGGGTTGGAGATGATCAGGTCGTATTCGGTCGCTGGAAGCCCGTCGAACAAATCGCCTTTGAAGGTGCGAATGCGCTTCTCGAAGCCATAGTCGCGGATATTCCGCTCCGCGACCGCCAGTGCATCGCAGGAAATGTCGCTCGCATCGATCTCGGCATTCGGAAAGGCTTCCGCCGCAAGAATGGCCAAGCACCCCGAGCCCGTGCAGAGGTCGAGCACGCGCGTGACGGCGAGTGGATCGGGAACAACTGCCGCCAGACCATCCTCAACCAGCAATTCACCGACGAACGAGCGGGGCACGATCACACGTTCATCGATATAAAACCGATGTCCGCGAATATAGGCAGCGTTGGTAAGATAAGCTGCGGGTTTTCGCGTTTCGATCCGCCGCGCGATGAGGTTAGCGATGCCTTCGCGTTCGGCGGGCGTCAACCGGCAGTCGAGCCACGGATTGATGTCGTCGATTGGCAGGTCGAGCGATGAGAGAATGAGAAACGCCGCCTCGTCGACAGCGTCCGACGTACCATGTCCATATGTGAGATGCGCCCGGGACATGATTGTGACGGCGTACCTCAACCAGTCACGAACAGTGATGAGATCGTCGATCGGCGCTCGCTCGCTCTCAGATGCCATAGGATCGGACTGACGAAGGAAACTGCTCAGGCTGTCGCGGGAAGTTCGTCGAAGCCGACGAGGCGACGCTGATCTTCATCCCACAGCTTTAACCGCGCGCACCGGATGCTGTCCCGCAGTGTCAGCCGATTGATCGACTTGAGTTCGGGGCTCGCTTCGAGGCACGCCGACAGCCTGTAGTTGGGAATCATGCTGTTGAGGTGGTGAATGTGATGCAAACCGATATTGCCTGTGAACCAGTTGAACACCTTTGGCAGATCGTAATAGGACGAACCCAGGAGCGCTGCGACCTGGAAATCCCAGCCCTCCGCCTTGTCCCATGTCGTCTCTTCGAATTGATGCTGGATAAAGAACAGCCAGCCACCCAATGCGGCCGCAAGGTGCAAGACCGGCAGACCGACCCAGAGGACGTTCAAGGCGCCGAAGAAATAGCAGAGCGGCGCATAAAGCACGACGAGGCCGATATTCAGCGTGAGCACGCTCTTCCAGGTCTCGCGCGGCGGAAGCGCATGGAACCACGGCAGTCGTTGAAGGATCACGAAGTAAGTGGGAACACCAAGGCCGAACAAGAAGAGCGGATGGCGGTAAAGCTTGTAGTGCAGCTTACCGAGCCTTGAGAGCTTGAGATATTCTCTCACGGTCATCGTGTTGATATCGCCGGCTCCGCGACGATCGAGATTTCCCGACGTTGCGTGATGCTGCGCATGCTCGCGACGCCATAACCCATAAGGGGTGAGCGTCAACACGCTCATCGCCCGCCCGACGAAATCATTGAGCGCGCGCGATAGGAAGAAAGACCCATGTCCGCAATCGTGCTGGATGATGAAGGCCCGGACAAGGAGGCCGGAGGCCGGAAGCGCAAGAAGCAACGTCGCCCAATACGCATATTCGACAGTCGCAAACATTGCACCGACGATCACGATGAGCGGCAAGATTGTTGTGGCGATCTGCTGTATCGCGAGATGCGGCACCGCTCCGCGATATTTTTGGCAATGCGCGGCGAGCCGACGGACGCGTTGTTTCTGCGTTTCGGGCATTGACGTCGGAGGACCAGATGTCAGTCGCTCGCGCACCGAGATATCGGCGCGGCTCTCCGCCTGTAGCGGCTGCTTGAGGCTCACGTTCACAGCTTTGTTCCCCTGAAAGCGGAATCGAAGGCCGCCCGCACCTCTGCGTCGCGTAGCATATTCGATGTGCTCCACGAAACGCCGCTGACGTCATTTAAGGCAGATAAGCGTGAGTTATGACGCAATTCCTGCGCAAAACCGTCGTGATCTCGGGTCGGCATGCATTGGTGCGAAAAAAAGAGGGCCGGATTGTGCCCGGCCCCCGTAATTCGCTGGTTGTCAGCCATTCGGCCCAAAACCTAGTAATGCTGGCCCCAGATCTCGACGATGGCGGAACCTTTGCCCTTCGCCGAAGAGTCGAAGAACCGCGACCGGTATTTGGCTTCGATGTGGTCGATGGCCCCGCGCCGACCGCCTCTAAGGTCGATCGGTCCGAATGTGCCGCCAGCGTCGACGCGCGTGCGAACCGGGATCGTCTCTTCCTCGCCGTTCGCGTAGACGACCTTGATTTCGTTGAGCGTAATGGCGCGGTCCCGCACCGTAACGCGAATGCGGCGAAAGCCACCTTCGTTGCTGCCGACGGGAATGATGTCTTTGTCGAACCCGATGAAGCCCGCAGTTTGTGCACCAAGAAGCACCCAGCCCTGGTTATATTTGCGACCCTCCCCATTGGGTCCGAGCCAGCCAGGCGCGTAGCGCCCGAAGAGCTCAATTCGCGCTTGCCCGCTGAAGCTCGGCCTTGACCGATAGACGAGCTGGATCTCCTTGATGAAACGATCGCCTCTGAGGTCGATCCAGTTCGTCCGCGAATTCTTCGGAATGTCGGCGTTGATCGCGAGGGTATCGCTCTCCCCGTTCATGTAGACGATTTTCATCTCGTTGATATGAATGTCGTTGTCGAGCACCCGGAGGCGAATTTTCGCGAACTTGCCGACTTCGCTGCCGACGCGGATAACGTCGCGATCGGTCAGAAACCCGACATACTGAGCGCCGAACAGAACGTCCCCGCCAGCGGTTGGCTGGCCGGGGGTCGCCTGTGAGGCAACGGGCACGGTCGGCCGGACGGTAATGTTGCCGTTGTCCGAGACAGGACGATCCGGTCTGTAAGGCCGCGCACCGGTGCCACCGCCGCGATCCATCTCACGACCTTCGCGGTCTTGAATGCCGATGATCTGCAGCCGGCCGCGACCATAGCCCGGCGCCTGTTCAATGGTAATCTGATCGATGAACTTGCTGTCGAAGGTCGGATTGATGGGCCGGCTGCGCTCGCCCCAGTACCTGTCGATCTGGCGATCTTCGTTCCAGACCGAACCGTCGCTGTAGACGATCTGAACGCGCCGGACATCGAAGAGCTTGCCCATCGCGTTCTTGATTCGAATGCCTTTGTAGGCGCCTTTCGCCTGTCGCACGTCGATCGTGTACCGGTCGAGAGACAGATCCACATCGGTCTCAGCGATGAGAATAAGCTGATCCCCATGGCGATAGTGATAGCGATGCCGATGGCGGTGATAACGATACCGCCACGATTGAGCCTCTGCCCCCGGGGCAACGCTCGTCAGCGCCGCAACGCCCGCCACCGTTCCAACGAAAATTCCGGATCCGAGTTCGGCCAAAGGCGCGGTGGCCGCGGCCAAAATGGCGCACAGCCCCAGTACCAGTCTGCGCAACATAAATAAGAACCCCTCTGGTTACACTGACGCCCGTGCCCCTGCGGGCGCACTTTAGCGGCAGCTGTCCGAAAAGGGAGCGGTGAGCCCAAGGTTCGCCTGTTCAGAAAAAACGATGGTGTGAATCTGCAACACAGACTTATCGCCGACGCGGCGGAGAATTGTTCAGTTGAAGGAGAATTGCTTTCTTCCATTCCCGGCGGAAATTTGCGCACGATTTTTGCGTGGCACTTGGATCGGAAATCTCGAGTTGCCGAACGGAAAAACTTTGTTCCGCCGCGCCGTCTTCCATCGCTTCAATATCGTTCGTGAGGAGCAGTCTTCGCTGATACCCGTGCTTTAGCTCGAGATGGACCTTGGGTTGTACGCTCGCTCACGCCTCGAAAACCAACCGCCTTCGCATCTTACGGCTCGCGCATCCCATCAGATGATGCTTGCGTGCCACAACAGAATAAGGAGTCATCGGAGTACATCGATTAAGTGCGTTGCGGTCCTGCATCGGAGAGATTCAAAAACGTCACATGCAGGCCGGATGAGGCGGACCAATAGACCTCGCGCCTTGCAATCGCCACCACCATTGAGTGTATTGTCCCCGTATTGATCTCTTGCGCCGTCCCACGACCCCGAGGCGCAGATCAACTTGCGACCCGCAGTCTCCCCCGGCTGCGGGATTTTTTTTGCGCGCCGCACCGCCGTCGCGGCTCAGGACTTTTCCCAGGCGACGAAACCGGCAGCTTTTGCGTCGTCTTCACTGCAGAACCAGCGTCCGCCACGCTCGGGGCGGACACGCGTGTTTGCGTACGCGTTCGACCAGGGCAAAGCGTAGATCTTCTCGGAGGCGCGTACGATACCCTTGATCGGGCAACCGTCCGGCGCGTCGTGCTTTGCGGCTTCCCAGGTCTGCTCGCGCCAGTCCTGCGGTCGCATGACGCTGCCCTGCCAGATGCCGCGCTTGTCCTCCCGGGCCGCAGTTTCTTCGCTCCTTAGGGAACCGAAGAAGGAAGTATCAGTCGCGAACACATAGCCGCCACGAACCAGCTCCGTCGCGACGTCTTTGCCGTCATCGACAAGGCAATGCGCAAGTGTGCGCCCCGCGCTGTCCTGACCCGAAGACGTGCACGTGATCTTATGCCCGCGCACGATCCTGTTAAGGCCCACACGCGCTGCCGACGCGCAATTCCACAGCCGTCCGTTTGCGCGATGGCAGGGCTGAGCGGATGCAGGTGCTTCGATGCCCTCAAGACGAACGAGCGTGCCGTCGACCCGCATCGTATCTCCAGTCAGTGCCGCAGCGGGACCCGAGATCTCGGTTGAAATCGTGACTTGGCGGGTTTGCTTCGCCGGGTCTGAAGAATTTGCGGAAATATCGATCGTCGGCGCACCGATGCTGTCGGCGCTGCGCAGCATCGGGCCGGCGACGTAGACGAGACCGAGGAATAATGCTGCGCTGATGAGATGATGCGCCTTGATCGGAGATTTTCGCGCCACGTCCGGCATGAGTTTGAGTTTGTCACGCGCCGCGTCGGTGGGAATTCGAATGGTTTCGCGCAACGGGGCGAGAAGAGCAATCATCGCATCCTTCGTGACGCGCCAAGCAAAGGTCACTCCGCGCACGAGTGCCCAGAAGGCCGTGACAACGATATCGGCAAGGACTTCTCCGATGAAAGAGAGAAGGCGGAACAATCCCGATTTCGCAGCGGATGCACTTGCGCGGCCCGCATCGACACTGGCATCGGCGACGTTTTTGACCTTCTCGATCGCGGCAAGTCGCGCGTCCTCCAGACGGCGTTGACGGTCGGCGCGACGCACCAGGACGGTGGTCCGCACGTACTCCTTCCATTCGAAGCCTTCGCTGCGTCTGCGCCACCCGAACATCGAGCGCACCTCCTGGCATTGACCAATCTGAATATTCTGAGGTGAATGATGGCGGCCCTTTGTCTTGAGAAAAGCTGCCCACAAGCGTTTCAAGACGATCTATCGAAGTGGGGTACATCCGGCAAGATGCTTGAGTTCAGTTGCGCTGCGCAACCTGAGCTTCTGGCAGCGCCCACAAGCGGATGACGCCGTCTTGTCCGCCGGTCAGCAGCGTGCGCCCGTCGTTGGAAAATGTCACGGACTTCGCACCGGATCCGAGGCCTGTCAGAGGCAGGGATGTGCGCAGCCGCTTCAGACTCCTGACGCGCACGACGCCGTCCTCAGATGCCGACGCCATCAGATCGCCCGCGCCGGAAAAGGCGAGCGACGTGATGCGTGCGTTATGTCCGCCGAGCATGCGCTGCATCCGATATGAGTTCATCGACAGAAGCTTCACGGTGCCGTCGAGATTACCCGTCGCGAGCAGGCTTCCGTCCGGAGAGAAGGCGAGCGCCGAGATGAAATCGGTATTGTTACGATAGATCCGACGCGTATCTTTCGTCTCGACGCTCCAGATCCGGACCACGCGGTCCGCGCCGCCCGAAGCGATCCAGCGGCCGGAAGGATCGACCGCGAGAGCCTGCACCGCATTGTCGTGCCCTTCAAGAACGGCGACCGGCGCATTTTGGAACGCCGTCTCCCAGAGCGCGACCGTCCAGTCGTGGCTCGCAGCCGCGACGCGGTCCTCCGAGTTTATGAAATCTACGGCCCAGATCGTCGCGTCGTTGCGCTTGAACCGATAAAGACGGCGCTTCGAGTCGAGATCATAAATATCGATCGCGCCATTCGCGTGCCCCGTTGCTACACGGTTGTTGCGCACAGCGAGCGAAACTGCCGGCCCGTCCTCGAGGGCGATCGTGCCCAGCTGGTAATGAGAATCATATGACCAGATCTTAAGCTGCGGCTCATGCGCAGCCGTCACGATCAGGCGTCCGTCGCCGCTGAGCGCGAGCCGTTCGATTGGCATGTCGTAGGCTTTGATCTCGCCCGTCTCGTGCAGAGTAGGATCTGCACTCGCCGTCTTTGTGATCGCACCCGTCGTGATGAGGTTACCGCGTCCGGAGAGGAGCTGTGGAAGCCGATCATGGAAAGCGAAGATGACACCGGCAAGTGCTGCCGCAATGACCAGGCGCGTCTTCAGCCAGCGCGTAAAGGGACGCCGCGCAACGTCGGGTTTCGGACGAACCTTCTGTCGCGCCTTCGCCTTTTCCGCGGCGGCGCGTGGGGGTGGCGGAAGCGCAGGAAGTTTCCTCTCGGCGGGTTTAGCTTTCTCTGCCTTTGCCTTCTCAGCTTTCGCTTTAGCTTTTTCCGCA
>CAYYDL010000427.1:0-4986 GCA_964470545.1 uncultured Hyphomicrobium sp.
CTCGATCAGCTCGGAATATTTCGGCACCGCCCATTCGGCTGCCTTCGTCGGCGTCGGCGCGCGGGCATCCGCGACGAGGTCGATCAAGGTCCAGTCGGTCTCGTGGCCGACGGCGGAGATGAGCGGAATCTGGCTTTCGGCGACGGCGCGGACGACGATTTCCTCGTTGAAGCTCCAGAGATCTTCGAGGCTGCCACCGCCGCGCGCGACGATCAGGATGTCGGGACGGGGAATTTTTCCATCGGCCTCGAGCGCGTTGAAGCCGCGGATCGCGGCCGCGACCTCGGCAGCACTTCCATCGCCCTGAACGCGAACGGGCCACAGCAGAACGCACGTCGGGTAGCGCTCATTGAAACCGTGGAGCATGTCGCGAATGACAGCGCCGGTCGGCGACGTCACGATGCCGATGATCTTTGGCAGGAAAGGCCGCGGCTTTTTTCGGGCTTCGTCAAACAGACCTTCGGCAGCAAACTTTCGCTTACGCTCTTCCAAAAGCGCCATCAATGCGCCGGCACCCGCAGGCTCCAGCGATTCGATGACGATCTGGTATTTCGACGACCCGGGGAAGGTCGTGACCTTACCCTGCGCGATGACTTCCATGCCCTCTTCAGGCTTGAAGCGCAGGCGGCCGAAAGAGCCCTTCCAGATGACGGCCTCGATCTTCGCCTTGTCATCCTTCAGGGCAAAATAGCAATGCCCAGAGGCGTGGGGTCCGCGATAGCCTGAAATTTCGCCCCGGAGCCGCACGTATCCGAAGCCATCCTCAAGCGCACGCTTGATGGCGCCGGATAGCTCGGAGACCGAGAATTCCAGGGCGTTGCCGCCGGGGCGCGCTTCACGGGTGTTTGGAATGGAATTCAAGAGTTTACTGTTCTCTTTCGCGGTCTTGCTTGTTTCTCGGCCGATGCTACACGGGATGCTACACTGAAACCCGGATTGCAACAGGCGACCTGATGAACGTTCTACTCCTCGGCTCCGGCGGCCGCGAGCATGCCCTCGCCTGGGCTTTGAGCGCGAGCACTCTTTTGACGAAACTTTTCTGTGCACCGGGCAACGCGGGTATTGCCGACGTCGCACAATGCATTCCGCTCGATCTCGCGAACCAGGACGCCATTATCGAATTCTGCCGAGACGAGCGTATCCAACTCGTCGTCATCGGGCCGGAGGCGCCGCTCGTCGCGGGACTCGGCGATGCACTCGGGGCATCGGACATCCGTTACTTCGGACCGACCAAACGTGCCGCACGGTTGGAAGGGTCAAAGGGGTTCACCAAGGATCTTTGCCGGGTCGCCGGAATACCGACAGCCGCTTATGGCCGTTTCATGGATCTCGAAGCCGCGAAAACGTATCTCGCGTCGCAGAGCTTGCCCGTCGTCATCAAGGCCGACGGACTTGCCGCAGGAAAGGGCGTCGTCATCGCGGAGACGCGAGCCGATGCCGAGGCGGCCGTCGAAGCGTGTCTTTCCGGCGCGTTTGGTGCTGCGGGCGCTGAAGTCGTCATCGAGGAATTCCTGACGGGCGAAGAAGCGAGCTTCTTTGCGCTCTGCGACGGCGTGACCGCGTTGCCGCTGGCCTCCGCTCAAGATCACAAACGTGTCGGCGAAGGCGACACCGGTCCGAACACCGGCGGCATGGGCGCCTATTCGCCGGCTCCCGTCATGACAGCGGACATCACCGAACGAGTGATGGACGAGATCATTCGTCCCACGGTCAAGGAGATGGCGGCGCGCGGGACGCCGTTCAAGGGGGTGCTGTTCGCGGGTTTGATGATCACCGTGACTGGACCCAAACTCATTGAATACAATGTTCGCTTTGGCGATCCCGAGACGCAGGTCTTGATGATGCGGCTCAAGTCCGATTTGCTGGCCGCGCTGCTCGCGACGACCGACGGTGTGCTGCGGAATTTCGATATGCGCTGGAGTGATGACGCGGCACTGACCGTCGTCATGGCGGCGAAGGGATATCCCGGGACGCCCGAGAAGGGCAGTGAGATCAAGGGACTGGAGCTTGCGAAAGCGGTTCCGAATGTCGAGATTTTCCATGCCGGAACGCGCCGCGATGGCGACCGGATCATTGCTGACGGCGGCCGCGTGTTGAATGTCACCGGGCGCGGCAAGACGGTGCAGGAGGCGCGTGATGCCGCCTACGCCGCTATCGCCAAGATCGACTGGCCCGGCGGATTTTATCGCAAAGACATCGGGTGGCGCGCATTGCAGCGTGTGAACAGCTAGGCGGCAACGGTCGGATATCGGAGCGCATGGCGGCAAAGACACTCGAACCTTCATCGGCGAATGGCAAGCTACCGGCGCGGACACCGACGATCGGACTGGCGCTTGGTGGCGGCGGCGCGCGAGGCCTTGCCCATATCGCCATGCTCGAAGCGTTTGACGAGCTTGGCCTGAAGCCAAACGTCATTGCTGGGACCTCTATTGGGGCGCTTTACGGCGCGGCATATGCATCAGGCATCCCAGGCAGGGATCTACGCGAGCACACGCGCTATATTCTTTCGCAACGGCTCGGACTCATCCGCGATCTTTTCGTCAGGACAGCGCAGCCATTTCAACGGCTCTTGAGCGTCTTCGGCGCACGCAGCGCCATTCTCGATCCGGCAACGGTGCTCGACGTCATCCTGCCGCGTGAAGTGAAAGAGACGTTCGCGGAATGCGAGATTCCGCTGAAGATCGTCGCTTCGGATTTTTACGATCAGGAGCCGAAGATTTTCACGGAAGGGAGGCTTCGTACCGCTGTCGCCGCTAGCATGGCGCTACCGGTGATTTTCCAGCCCGTTATTTTCGAAGGGCGCGCGCTGATCGACGGCGGCCTGACAAACCCGCTCCCGTTCGACCTGTTGCTGCCGGAAACGGACATCGTCGTCGCGATCGACGTTTCGGGTGCGCCGGTCCCAGATCCGAGGCGGGTCGCGCCGACGGCGTTCGCCGCGCTGTTCTCGAGCGCATTTCTGTTCGAACGGACCATCGTGCGAGAAAAGCTCAAAGCGCGGCAGCCGGATATTCTGATCAGCGCCGGCACGAGCCAATTCCAGGTTCTGGATTTCCTGAAGTGCGATGACATTCTCGCCGCTGCCGAACCGGCGAAAGAACGCCTGAAACAGCAGCTTTCGCGTGTGCTTTCGGTCGAGACGTTGCCGGTGCTCGAAAGCGTGCACACCGAGACGCAGCCCATCCTACCTGCCAAACGCAAAAAACGCCGCTTGCTTCCAAGGCCTCGGAAGGAACCATAGCGGCATCGGAGAGGATCTGCCCGGCGAACGCCGGATCCGCGTCCACGGCAATGATCCACGGCTATGGTGAAGCTTGCCGTGGATCCTGGTCTCGCCGGACGACGTGCCTGGAGGCATGTCGTGCGCCCGCTGCCCCTGAATCCTCGAAGTTATTCCGAGGATGCAGGCACAAAGATTCAGTGATCGTCGTCGCCGCCGTTCGCACTCTCGGCATTGAGCTGGCCATAGTTCTCGACGCCGATCTTGGCGAGAAGGTCGAGCTGCGTCTCGAGGAAGTCGATGTGGCCCTCTTCGTCCTTCAGAAGGTCCTCGAACAGCAGCATGGTGACGTAGTCGCCGGCGTCGCGGCAGATCTCGCGCGACTTCTTGTAATGATCGCGCGCGATATGCTCGCCCTTGAGATCGCACTCGAGAACTTCCTTGAGGTTCTCGCCGATCATCAACGGCGCGACGTGCTGCAAGTTCGGTAATCCCTCAAGGAAGATGATGCGGTCGATCAGGCGGTCCGCATGGTTCATTTCCTCGATCGATTCCTTGCGCTCCTTCTTCGCGAGCTTCTTGAATCCCCAGTTGTCGAGAAGACGATAATGCAACCAGTACTGGTTGATGGCGCCCAGTTCGAGTTTCAGTGCCTCGTTGAGACGGGTGATGACGTCCTTGTTGCCCTTCATGGCGCCGCTCCAAGCCGAATGAGATGTCCTGAAATGCTTCCGTCCTGAAATCCAGAAACATTCTAAAGTAGACAACTAGCGGATCGAAGCGCGTTTAACCAGAGGGTCGCGAGGATTCTCGCAACCTTTCAGAAACAACATGGAATTCAAAAAGTTAGGCGACGGCCCGATCGCGTCGCGCGCTGCGAAGCGCGTGTTCTGCATCGATGCGGCGCTGACGGCGCTCACGACGCTCCTCGATGCGAACGAGCCGGGCACGGGCCTCGGCAAGGGCAAAGGGGCACACTCGCGTCGTGCGCTCCAAACGGTCCATGGCCGCGTAGATGGCCGACACCGTGACGGGCGCGCACCGGCAACACTTCATCTTTTTATCGAGGTGACGGAACACAACGCCTGGTGTCGGCAGAATGCCTGGAGCCATGCTCATGATTTCGGAAACCGCGATATCGATATCGCGATCAGTGATTACAGCGCACGAGCAAACAATCATTGCGGCTCCAATCGTACGGGGTTCAAGGCCCCGGCATCGGATACCCAGTCGGGTTATCGGCTAATAGTTGCGCGAAAAAGTATACTTTCGTCAAGTCCTTCCTTTTCGCTTATTCGACATAGTACGAGCCTCGAGAAAAATCAAAAGCTTTGCCGGTGAATGCGTGCTTTTTCGACACGCTGTAGCGTGCGACCGCACGTCGCTTTTCGCGCATTTTCAGGTAATGTTCGGGGCACGCAATCGGGGAATTCCGGCCCCTCCTGTGAAGTCGGCGCTTCCGGGGCGCGTGGGGCCCGTCCAGGGGGTGGAGGATTTGAACGGCAAAGGCCCGAAGATAGCCGAAAGCGGCGGCCCGGCGGCCATCCTGACGATTGGCACGCTGTTCTTCATTTTCGGCTTCGTGACGTGGCTCAATGGACCCCTGATCACGTTCGTCAAACTTGCTTTTGATCTCAATGACCTGAACGCCTTCCTGGTCCCCATGGCGTTCTATCTTTCCCATTTTTTCCTCGCACTTCCTGCATCGGCGATTTTGCGGTGGACGGGATTGAAGCAGGGCATGGCGATCGGCCTCTATGTGACGG
>CAYYDL010000428.1:0-3082 GCA_964470545.1 uncultured Hyphomicrobium sp.
TGTCGCTCGCGGCCGACATCGATGAATTCTCGACGATCGCGAAATTGCGCGCAGCCCGGCGGTTGATCTGGCGCGTCGCCGATGCCTCGGGTGCGGGCGACGCAGCCGCCGCCGTCACGATCAACTGCCCGACATCCTATCGCATCATGGCGAAGCGCGACCCGTGGACGAACATCCTGCGCACCACGGTCGCCTGTGCGGGAGCCGCGCTCGGCGGCGCCGACGCCATCGTCGTCCTTCCCTTTACGTTCGCGCTCGGCAAACCCGACGCGTTCGCGCGACGCGTCGCACGCAACATCCAGATCGTCTGCCAGGAAGAAAGCCACTTGGGCCGTGTCGAAGATCCGGCGGGCGGCTCGTGGTACGTCGAAAATCTGACCGACGAGATGGCAAAGAAGGCTTGGGAGATCTTCCAGGACATCGAGGCGCGCGGCGGCCTCCTGGCGTGTCTCCAATCCGGCTTCATCCAGGAGGCGATCGCAAAGACGGCCGAGACGCGTGCCAAATCGGTGGCGACCATCCGCCAGGAATTGACGGGTGTGAACGCCTTCCCGCTTCTCGGCGACGATGGCGTCCGTGCAGAGCCATGGCCCGCGCCGCCGGCGTCTCATGGCAAAGCAGCAATCGAAATCGCCCCTTTGAAACCGCACCGCCTCGGAGAAGCATTCGAAGAGTTGCGCGATACGGCCGATGCGCATGGCGGCTTCAACGTCTTTCTCGCCAGCATGGGCGAGATCGTCGATCACAACATCCGCACGACCTGGACGAAAAACTATCTGGCTGCAGGCGGCATCACGGCACTCGTCAGCGACGGCTACAAGACGCCGGAGGATGCAGTTGAGGCGTTCAAAAGATCTGGCGCATCGGCAGCCTGCATCTGCTCGTCCGATGCCGTCAACGCAACGCTCGCGGAACCGACGGCGAAGGCATTGAAAGCTGCCGGCGCCGCTCTCGTGCTGATGGCTGGAAAGCCCGGCGAGAACGAAGCGACCCTTAAGGCCGCGGGAGTCGACCAGTTCCTTTTTGCCGGCGCCGACGCCGTCGCCACGCTCAAAGGTTTGCAGCAGAAACTGACCTGATCACGAATTGGAAAAGCCGAGGACGACGACCACTCGTGGACTCGAAAGCACCTGACATCCGCAAGGCGACCCGTCGCCGGATATTACGGCTCCGCCGCTATCGCTACGTCAGTCTTTCGCGGCGGGTCTGGATTCGACGCGGCGTTTTTCTTCTGGGCGCGATCTTCATCGGTCTTGCGGCGGTGGGCTTCGCGGAACTGGCCGACGCGGCGCAGAACCTCTACGACAGAATCCTTCACTACTCGCCTTGGCTGCCCTTCATTATCTCGCCGCTCGGATTTGCGCTCCTGGCCTATGTCACCGCAGGGTGGTTCCCGGCTTCGACAGGCAGCGGCATTCCGCAAGTCATCGCGGCCCGCAGAAGCAAGAACGTCGCATTCCGCAAACGGCTGCTCGGCTGGCCGACGATGGTCGCAAAGATCATCATGACGGCCGTCGCATTGGTCTTCGGAGCGTCCGTCGGCCGCGAGGGGCCGACGGTGCAGGTCGGCGCGTCCGTGATGTATGCTGTTGCCGGCTTCGCGGGCATCGGACGACACAACGGGCTCGTGCTCGCAGGGTCGGCAGCAGGCATCGCAGCCGCGTTCAACGCACCGATCGCCGGAATTCTGTTTGCGATCGAGGAGGTCGCGAAATCCTTCGCCGGACGCATCAACGAACTCGTCATCGCTTCGGTAGCGATCGCCGGAGGGGTCAGTTGGCTTCTACTCGGCAACTATGCCTATTTCGGCGAAGTCTCCGCGCGAATGACGCACGCCGCAGATTGGATCGCAATTCCAGTCTGCGCCCTGCTCGGCGGTATCATGGGCGGCATCTTTTCGCGCTCCCTTGTCGTTCTCACGCGCAGGCCGCCGCAGTTGATCGTACGACTTCGCCGAAACCCCGCGCTCTTTGCAGCCGTTTGTGGATTGGTCGTCGCAGGGTTGAGCGTCGCGACCAACGGGTATGCTTCGGGCAACGGCTATGGACAAACGCACGCCGGGCTCGTATCCGGCGACCTCATCCCCGTTTGGTATGGCCCGTTCAAGCTTCTCTCGACGCTGTTGTCGTCGGCCAGCGGGATTCCCGGCGGCCTCTTCTCGCCCTCGCTCGCCGTCGGCGCCGGACTGGGATCCATGGTGACGCCGATCTTCACCTTCATAGAGCCCCGCGCTCTCATGCTCTTGATGACCGTCGGTTACTTTGCTGCGGTCGTACAGTCGCCTCTGACTGCCGTCGTGATCGTGATGGAAATGACGAGCGAGCGAAACATGGTCATTCCACTGATGGCGACGTCGCTGCTAGCTGCCGGCATTTCGCGGCTCATTCAGCGCGAACCGCTCTATCACGCTCTTTCGCGCGGCTTCATGCCGTTGCCGCACGAAATGCAGAAATAGGGACGAGCCGACCGAAACTGCGAATTGCCTTCAGCAGCCGCAAAAGATGCCCAAGCACGATCTCTCGGCTTTCGCGCACTTGGAAATGAGCGGCTCCATGGACTGGCCAGGAACGCCGACCTGAAATTCTGGCTTCGAGGCCGAGCCGCTGTCCGGCGCATCCTGCGGGCCGTGCGCTCTGGGCGCAGTCCCTTGAATCGGACTCAATGATGCTAATCGGCGGCGCGTGATCCTATTCGCCTGTCGCCGGTCTTTTTTTTTGAGCGAGAGACGAGATGGGCGGCGCGTTTTCGGCAGACTCGATCGTCATTCCCAGACCCATGGCGGGTTGAAAGCGCCGCTCGGAGCGTGGCCGGGCCTTCGCCATTTTCTGCTTGTGATGGGTCGCAGCGGGCTGCCGGGCCGCCTGGATCGCGACCTTGACCGGATCTGCAGCTTCCTTGGATGGTCGTGCTGTGGGATCCGGCGCGCTCGGCAGAGCAGGTTCGCTCTGCGCTATTGGTTCAGCCTGCACATTCGCCACGGTGACTGGCGCTACTGTGACTGGTCTCGTGATGATGATGGGCGCCGTGCGTTGCGCCGTCTGCACGCTTGTCTGATCCGATGTGAACTTTGCGCTCAAAGCTT
>CAYYDL010000429.1:0-2036 GCA_964470545.1 uncultured Hyphomicrobium sp.
ACCGTGCTGGAAAACGTGATGTTTCCGGTTCGCATCTCCGGACAGGACCGCGAGCCGTACTTGCGCCGCGCCCGCGACCTGCTCGCAATGGTCGGGCTCTCGGGATTTGAGGGCAAGCGGCCGCACGAACTTTCGGGCGGCATGCGGCAGCGCACCGCGATCTGTCGCGCGCTGGTGCACGATCCCTCGCTTCTGCTCATGGACGAACCGTTCAGCGCGCTCGACGCCATCACGCGGGATGAGATGAACGTCGCGCTTCTCGATATCTGGCAACGGTATCATAAAACCGCGCTGTTCGTCACTCACAGCATTCATGAAGCCATCGTCTTGTCCGACCGCATTCTCGTGATGTCGAAGCGGCCGGCGACGGTCATTGCCGATATCCGCGTTCCATTCGAGCGGCCGCGCACGATGGACATCATCGAAACCGCGGAATTCACCGCCCTCGCCCATCAGCTCCGCGGTCTGGTTGAAGGCCGCGCCGCGCATCACGGGAAGGCCGTGGCATGATTGCGCGATATCTTGTCGCTCCGTCCGCCCGCAACCTGATGGACGCGTGGCTGCCTCCCCTGTGCCTGCTGCTCGCGATCTGCATTCTCTGGCAGGTCGGGATGAGCAACGATGTCGTCTCCGGCATGCTGCTGCCGCGGCCGACGGGAGTGATCTCCTACGGCGTCGACAACATCGCGATGCTGTCCGCGCAAACGCTGTTCACGGCCTGGCAGGCGGCGGCGAGCCTGCTGCTGGCGGCGTTTCTCGGCATAACGGCGGGCACGCTGATCTTCGCGTCGTCGATTGCGCGCGACACGTTCTACCCGATCATCCTCGTCCTACAGGTTTTGCCAAAAGTGGCCATGGCACCGTTGTTTGTCGTGTGGCTCGGCACCGGCGATACGGCACGGATCGCCTTCGGCGCGTTCCTCGCCTTCTTTCCGGTCCTGCTCGCGACCACGACGGGCCTGGAACAGACGCCGCAGTATGCGCTGCGCCTTTGCCGCTCGTTGTTGACGACACCCGCGCAGACATTCTGCTTCGTGCGGGTGCCGTACGCATTGCTGCACATCTTCTCCGGGCTGCGCATTGCGGCCACGCTGGCGGTCACCGGCGTCGTCATCGGCGAATTCATGACTGCGAGCCGCGGGCTCGGCTACGTCATCATCGACGCCTCGAACCGCATCGACAGCAAAGCCCTGTTCGCCGCGCTTATGATGCTCTGTATCGTAGGTCTTGTGCTGTTCGGCGTTGTCGTCCTTGTGCAACGCGCCTTCAAAGCCTGGTACTTCGGACAGTCCAACTACGCGGGCGGAGCCTGAAATGACGAACGATGCCGTCATTCGCATCCGCCGCATCGTCCTGCCGCTGCTCTTCATCGCAGCCATTCTCGCCTATATGGAAGCGAGCGTCCGTATCTGGCACGTCTCGCCGCTGGTGCTGGCGGCGCCGTCGAAGATCTTCGCCACGCTCGCGGCTTCGTTGCCGCTCTTCCTCGAGCATGCCAAGCAGACCGCAGTCGAAGCCAGCATCGGCTTCGTGCTGGGGGCACTGAGCGGCGTCGTCATCGCCATGCTCATGTCGATGTGGCAGCCCCTGCAGCGCGCTCTCTATCCGAACCTTATCGCCTTCCAGCTTCTGCCAAAGATCGCGCTGGCGCCACTCTTCACGCTTTGGCTCGGCGTCGGGGCACCATCGCGCATCGTCTTCACGATCTTTCTCTGCTTCTTTCCCGCGATGGTCGCCACTATGGCCGGCATGAGCAGTGCCCCTGCCTACGCGACCACGCTTGCCCGGTCGCTGAAGGCAAGCCGGCTGCAGACATTCACGCTGGTACACGTGCCGTTTGCCGTCCCGTTCATCATGTCCGGGCTCAAGGTCGCCGCGACCCTTGCCATGATCGGCATTGTCGTTGGCGAGTTCGTCACCGCGCAGTCGGGCCTCGGCTACCTCATCATGTTTGCATCGTCTTCCGGCGACAGCAGCATCTTGTTCGCAGCGCTGTTCCTCTTATGCATCGAGGGACTCGTTCTTTATGGCGCGGT
>CAYYDL010000430.1:0-19147 GCA_964470545.1 uncultured Hyphomicrobium sp.
GAAGAGAACGTTGTTCGTATAAGCATCGCGCCGCAATTCACCGGTGACGTCGCGCGAATCGGCCACCGGCTTCCACCAAGGAGGTGGTGCACCGTCAGTGATCTGCTTCACAGGTCCTGTAGCGACTTCGGCGTTGAACGCCAAACAGGCGTTATAAAGCGCGACGAGCCAGTTCGCCTGCACCAGTTCATCGTCATCGATCATGGCGATCCAATCTGCACCGAGAGCCAACGCCTCCTCGAGAGCGCGATTGCGCGCAAACGGAATTCCAATCTTCGGCTCCACGGCATGGGCGACCAGAAACGGTGAGGCCTTTCTGAATGTGTCGACGACGTCTGCCGACCGCGCATGACTATCGTTCTCGATAACCAGAATGCAAAAAGTAGCCCCGACAGGAATGGAAAGCTTGGTAAGCGAACCGAGCGCTGCTGAGAGCATCTTCGGCCGCTTGGCCGTGCAAATGGTGATGATAAACTTCGGCATTCGAAAAACCGGCTACGTCAGCTCACAGAATGTTCGTGTTGCATGCAGAAGCCACACGGCACGCCGCGACGCTCGCATTCTTACGACGATTCCCGCTCGCCATCTTCCGCAGCGTGATACCTGCGCCGGATGTCTGCGATATCCACATGTGTCGGCGGCAGCTTGAGTCCGATCTCATCCATCGTTCTGGCGATGATCTGTGAGATCGCGAGGTTGCGAAACCATTTGTGGTTTGAAGGAATGATGTACCACGGTGCGTGGTCCGTGTTCGTCTCTGCAAAAACATCCTCGTAGGCCGCTACATACTCCGGCCAAAGTTCACGTTCCAGATAGTCACTCTCGCTGATCTTCCACTGTCGCGACCTGTCGTCCAACCGCTTTTTGAATCGCTTGAGCTGCTCTTCGGGACTGATGTGCAGGTAAAATTTAAGCACATGCGTCCCATTATGCCGGAGCATAGTCTCGAAATCGTTGATCAGCGCGTATCGCTTTGACCACACCGATTGCGGGGCGAGGTTGTGAACGCGTACAACCAAAACGTCCTCATAGTGCGACCGATTGAAAATCACCACTTGGCCTTTGCTCGGTGCCCGCAGATGTGCACGCCAGAGGAAATCGTGCGCCAATTCTTCTTTGCTCGGCTGCTTGAAACTGGCGACTAACGTCCCTTGCGGATTCATTCCCGTAAAAAGGTGTCGTATCGTGCCATCCTTGCCGGCCGCATCGAGCCCCTGGAGGACGATGAGCAAAGATTGGTTGCCATCCGCGAACATAAGATATTGCAGCTCATCCATGCGCTGCACATACTTTTGCATTTCGGGGTCCGCTTCTTTGCGAGAGTCATACTTACCCGTGTCGGATGGGTCTCTCTCCGTGAGGCGGATTTTGCGGCCGGACTCAACGCAAAAGTGTTTTCGATAGTCCATTTGCCTTACCTTGTGCTTAGGACCGCGAGATTGACCGACAGGAGGATTCCCGCCGGTCAATGCACCTATGAGAGAGAATACACCCAATCTTGGAAGATTATTCAAATCGGCGTTAGGAGACCACGACTCTTGAGCCTACGATCGCGCCGCGCCAGTTCGCGCCGCCAATCAGGTGATTGGCGAATGCGCGAGCGGGGTCGGCTAGAATATTGCAGTTTTCACCGTCAAGCGTGTCGCGACTTCGGGCGTCGCGACCACCTTATCAAGACGGATGTCCGACGATCTCATGGCCTTCGAGTGTGCGTCAGGAAATCCGCTCCATCTATCAAAATCTCACGACAGCCCCTGCGAGCATCGCTTGAAATGCATCTGTCTTTGTGCCTGCCGACGTAGTGCCCGCTGAATTGGTTGTGATCACATCGAGCTGCGTCCAACGATAGTTCAAGTAAAGATCGACATACTCACCCACATTCTGGTCGACGCCGACACTCCAGCCGCGAATCTGGGAGGACGCCACCTCATCGAGGCCGGTTCCCAATTGCGAAACATTCAAAATACTTGCGGTGCCGTTTGGACCGAACACAAATCCAGCACCACGGTCGAGCTGAAAGTATTCTCCGAATATCGTGGTTTTGCCGACCGAAAAATATTGCCGCTCAATGCCCGACTGTATTGTAAAGAATTCGGTATCTTCGTTGACCTGCCTCCCATAGAGACCGTTCAAACCGGCGTCGTGCAGACGCCCCCAAGCTACGGAAGTATATAAGCCCGTGTCCTGATGCATAACCGATGCACTTAGTCCGACTTCGTTCGTGTTACCAACACCGCGACGGGCCATAGAAGTTTGGTCATTGTTTTGCGTATAAGCGATCCCTCCGGCCATTCGGAACCCGGACCAAAGACCGCTATAGCGCAACGCCACATTCCAAAGGTCGTCCTCACCCCAGGATCCGGACAATGTAAATCCGGCGACTGTCGGCGATTCGTATTTCACGACATTATAGCGATGCCCTTCACCTGGAATTCCCTGCCCCACACCTTGGGCAACAAATTGCCCCCAGTGAAGGTTGGTAAGCACTCCATCTCTGCGACGCAGAAAGAAGCCCGAGCCGCCATCGCCAATAATATTCCCCCAAGCATTCGAGAATGAGAAATAGTTCGTATTGGCGAGATTGATTTCCGTTATGCAATCCGCCGCATCTCCGGTCTGTCCAACCCAGATCTTTCCAAGATTGTCGTTTTGGATGTACCAGACGCTCTGCCGGACGGCGGTACAGTTGGGACACGGCTGTCCATCGGGATCAAACTGCGTGACCCTATCGGCATGCGATCCACGAACTCCGAATTCGACCAGGTAGCCTGCGGTCCATCCAGGGGCAATGCGCGCCTCTCCGACCATGCGGACGCGATCCTGCCAATCTTCGTTGGTGACCACATATGCATTACGCATCTTGCCGTCGTCCCAAAACATGACGGCCTCATTGACGAACCCTGAGAGCGTGAGGGACACCCTGCGGTTCCCTTTTCTTGCTGTAACCGCCTCGAGTTCGGCAACACGTTCTTCAAGATCAGAACAACATCCCTGCCCGAGATCTGCGGCTTCCAGTGGTGAGACGCCCCATGTCACGTCAAGAGTGAAGAACAACGCCACCAAAAATACACTGCCGGGCACCATTTTCATTTTTTTTGCCTTGCATGTTTGTGATTTAGCTGGATGGTCCAACAGATACTCGCCGACAGCAGTGAGCTGCGTGAGATCATGCTCCGGCTCATTTATTCGTGTCGTGGTGCGCGCGTTGCGCAAAGGGAGATCGCATCACGAAGCCGGATAGTGACGACGAATTTTTTCCCAATTGTTAGATCTGAGCCGACGCGCAAGAACTCATGACAAAATAGAGTCTTTGGATTTCCATACGCAGCCGACCGCATTGCATTCCCCCTATTCCGATTTGATCAGAATTTCGCAGCAGCCATTCGCGTCGGAAGCTTGGCATGCTGCGTGGGTGCGATCTAATGCAAATAATCAATCATGAAATCGTTGGCGGTAATAACAACCGCGAAAGCGCAATATGATTAGCAAGATTTCCGACCACAATTGCGTTCCACGAAAAATGAAAAGGTCGGCGCTAATAAACTGCGCCGACCTCTTCGCACTTCAAAAGGCGTATTCCGGCTACAGCTGCACCTCTTCAAGCTCCCGGCCTGACGTCTCGGGGCCCATCATATATCCGATGATCGTCAAGACCCACAGACCTGCCGTCGCGAGAAACGGAGCTGTCGGACCATATTCGGCGATACCCCACCCGACGAGCAGCGGCGCCAAGATCGACACGGCTCTGCCGCCTCCGACCATGATTCCGAACCCGGTACCACGAAGCGAAGTACGGAAGAACTCGCTAAGGTAGGTGTCGCCGATGCCCCAAAGCCAGCCCAGCATACCGACCATCAGAGCCCCGTAAATGAGGAATGTTGGAAGATCGTCGGCTGTCGAAGCCATGATCGTACCCGCTATCATGATCAGTGCACCAACGATGCCGGCAGGTCTTCTGCCGATCCAATCCGACAGCCCGGTGCCGATGAACGACAGGAAGAACTGCGCGACGTAAAACAGCATCGCGTAGAAGATCGATTCCGAAATCGTGACGTTGAATTTCTGAATCATGAACGTGGTGAGAAAATAGGTGATGCCCCAATATCCGCACGTATTTGCCGTGTAGAGCAACCAGCCGATAACAATTCGCCGCTTCGCTCCCGGAATTGCCCAGATATTCTCCTTCGGACGCTTCACTCCCTCGATCTTGACGACCCGCTCCATTTCCTCCTGCGCTTCCTTGAAGCGAGGAGAGTCTTCCACCGAGCTGCGAAGCCAGTACACAAGCGCCGCAGGAATGGCCGCAAAAATAAATGCCCACCTCCAGCCAAATTCCGGAACAATGGCCAATGCGGCGATGGCCGCAACGATATATCCGAGAGAATAGAGAGCGAACATGATGCCGCCGGTGCCAACAGCTCGATATTTGGCTGGCCACATCTCAGCGGTGTATGGCGCGCCGACCGCCAGTTCGCCAGCGCCTCCTAACCCCGTAAGAAAGCGCAAACCGGTGATTGCAAATAGATTGCTCACCAACCCGCCGAGAACCGTCGTCGTACCATAAAGCGCGATGGAAAATTTCAAAGAATTTCTGCGGCCGATCCGATCTGCGAGATATCCGAAAAAGATGGTGCCGAAGGTATAGCCGACAAGAAAGAGAGCACCGATGACCCCAATTGCCTTTACGCTGATCTCCAGTTCCTTGGCCATCAGCGGACTTAGCATTCCGAAGATATTCACTGCATAAGAGTCGAAGCCATAACCCAATCCCGAAGCGAGGGCGACAAGGAAGGCCTGCTTGAACGGAATGACTTTACCGCTGGCCGTCTGAGTGTGTTCTTCGGAAATATTGTCGTGTGTCGTTCCCTTTTCCCTCAGTTGCCCGCTTGAGTTTACCGCTCGCGACTCTTCCGTCGCCAATGGTCCCAGCATGGTGTTTGCTCCCTGCGATTTTTCTAGTTTTTCAAGGCAGCATTAGTGCTCAAGACGGAGAAGCGGTAAAATCAATATCCCCAATGTATGAATAGGATTCTAGATGATATTTTGAGATAACATAGAAGAATCACCGCTGATCTATAGAGTTGATCACTCGCCGCAAAAGACCTGAACTTGAAAACGTCTTCACCGACGAGTTGATTGAGAGGGCCATGAGTTGCCCCAAGAAAGACTTCGTGGGACGACTGATCAACAGTCGCGACGGCGTGCGGCTCGTCGTGAGTCCGAAATTTCGACTTCTCGCCAGCGAAATGAATATCGCGATGCCCGCTTGGATTTCCTCTCCCCTCGCGATGACCTGAATGTCATTCGCGTCTACGCCAGTATCTATGCGAGGCCCGCCGCTATCCCATCGTCCCCCTCTAGAGCAAAATTTCAATATTCCGCTTCGACGTCGTTACACAAACGCGTCGGGATCTTCGTGTGATGTGTCTTTCCGTCGATATCTGACTATCTCCGATACATGCACCAAATATGGCAGGCCGGCCGCAGTAGGAAGTCGGAAGATCCCTGCACTTCACCCACCGAGCGGAATGCTCAAGCGATCTTCAATTCCATAGACGGGAGTGGGCGGGATGGATATGTACCGCGGCGCATTCCAATAAGAATGAGCATACTTCGGCCCAACCATCCAAAGCATAGATCAAAGAGACGATAGGCAATATCAATTCGCTAAACGGGATAACTTTGTTCCGTTTGCGATTGCGAGCGAGTACATATGCCAGTGTAACAAGGCTTCTCGCGTTAACGCCGTCTTGGCGACGCGTGAGGACGTTGGATGGAGCTCGCTAAATGTCCACGAACCAAGCTGCTGTTCAGGCGGCAAATCCTAACGAGTCGCTGCGAGACGCATTTTCACAGTCACATAATGCAGTTCAGTGGCTGGCCAGAATGGTGCGCAGTTTTCGAAGCATGAATTCCGGCGAAGACATTGCGTTACGCTGGAGCAACACACGCCATGCCTTCGTAACTGATGAATTCTCCAAAGGCTTACAAATGGAGCTTAGGCTCCCCGAGTTGACCCTCCAATTCCTGGAGGATGGCGAGCCAGTCAAACACGAGCTTCACATGGAGGGGCGTTCGCCCGCTCAGGTCGAGGCGTGGGTTTTGGTGGAGCTGCTGCATCGTGGACTCGATCGTGCCCGCTTCTCGACGGAGCTGCCCTATGAGGTCCCTCACGCCATGGCCGGTGACAACGTCGAGTATTCTCCGGAATTTCGCGAAGGCGAATTGAAGAGAATTCTCGATTGCTTCACAGCGGCAGCCCACCTTCTGAAGACAATTGGTCCACGAGCGGACGACGGTGATCTGTCCGGACTAATGCTCCGCTCGAAAGATTTTTCTCTTGAGATGAGCATCCCTCTTCTCGGCCAGACAATCAATGAGCAGAATGACAGACAAATTCGTGTCGGCTTCTTCCCACTGCGCACGGGTGCGCTCGATCCTCATTATCGGATTGTACGACTGGAACCCTCGTCGACAGCACCGAATGTCTTCGAGATCGTAAAGGTGTCGGGCATGACGCCGGAGGAAATCGCAGGACCACAAATCGCTAAGAGAATATCCGACGTGGTCGCAAAGCTGAAAAAACTTGCAGCGCAATAGACGAGCGCCGGACCAGTGCTGAAATCGACTCCTCGGCTTCAGCACTTCCTCCTTCTTCCTCGTGGAGAAGCGCTCAATTCACCACGCACGGGGCGGCCTACGCCCGATCGCTCAATACGACTTTGCTCTCATGGGCTTGTGCGGGAGTACCAAAGACAGCGACCTGTTTAGTCGGCTCGCGAAGCTCGGCGCTTATGCTGCCCCGCCCCGCTTGCCCCTTCTGCCCTTCTGATGCTCGCACTCGCGACTTTGAACCACCATTTCCGCCGTCATCCGAGAGCTGCGCCGCCAACTCGCCACTCTTATTCATTTGGCGGATTATTTTTATGAGCGCTTTCGCCATCGGCATTGTCGTTTCGCCCTCCGCCCAGAATATTGCAACATCCTGGCTTGCTACTGGCTCGATGAGATCAAGAGCTCGCGTACCGGCATGCAGACCCGGCATCTTGGTAAAGTGCGATGGAATGATCGTGCAGAGCTCCGTATATTGAACCTGGAACATCAGATGTAGGATCGATTCTGACTCAATTTTCGGCTCCGGCCTACATCCGACCTTCTGAAACATTTTATCGACAAACGCCCGCTCACGAAGCTTGGGCCTCAACATGGCCAGCGGTAGGCGTGAGGCCTCTTCCCACGTGATCGATGTCCGTCCGCGAAATTCGTCGTTATCAGGGACAAGCAGACTTAGCTTCTCGCTGTATACCGGCAATGTATTGCGCCGCCCCATGTCGGACGCTTCGAAATATGTGAAGGCGACATCCAGAGAAAATTCGTTCAACCCTAGTCGCATGTCATCGTTGCCGATGAACTGCACGTCTATGATAATTCCTGGGTGATGCTCCCGCACCCGACGCAACAGCGATGGCAATACCGGCGACATCGACGGCATCGCGCCGATGCGCAAGCGGCCCTGCAGATTGTTCGACATCGAAGCAATTTCGTCCCGCATCGCTTCACAGTTTGCGATCACGTTCCGCGCCCAACGCGCAACCCGCTCACCCTCGGGTGTTAGTCCGCGAAACCTCTGACCGCGGCCACGCAAGAAAATCGGAGCGCCAATCTCCAGTTCTAGCAGTTTGATTCCCGTCGAAAGGCTAGGTTGCGTGACGTGGCATCTCTCGGCGGCCCGCCCGAAATGCCCCTCCTCTGCCACAGCAATCAGATACTGAAATTGCTTCAAAAACATGAGCAGTCTCCTCCCTGGTAGAGAACTACCCTTCTGACGAGGGTCATACATAAGATAGATTCTAATAACTGCGATAAATCAATACGGGTATGCGATAGTATTTTCCTTACCTATAATCTGCGGTCCCTACATTTGATGTCGTGGATCATCATTACGGATCCCAAAAAGGCACGCATAGCAATTAATTTGCGCGCTGCAACCTGGCCTGCACCTGAAGCCGTTTCATGCGCCCCGGATCTCGATGCGCTTGGGAATCCCCGTTTCTCATTAGAGAGAGAAAACCCGAGAAAACCGCGCTTATCGCGGCAGATCGCGCGGATTCAGTCGGTCGACAGATAATTTAAATTCGATCTCAGCGCGAAGAGTATCCGAGTCTGCCAGTGCGAAGCACCTGAGTCTTAGTTGTCAGAGTTGCCGCGGCGCAGCAGACAGGCCCGGTTGGAGACGACCCTAATTACACCGTATGCTGATCTATTTCTTGCGCGCCGACGACGCCAAAAATTCGATGTTCGGGCGAGGCATTACCCTGCACCAAAGACCAATAGACGAATGCCCTCCGGCGAAAGGTGCGATGTCCTCCGGCGCCTATGTCGCAAAGGCGCGCCGCCCTCATCGGCGCAGCGCGCTTAACGGCATTTGGGTTCGATCTACTCACCCAAATTTGTCGTAACGGATGTCTTGTGGCGTCAATTGTCCCTCGGAAATCAGGACGCGGAGCGCCGCATCGACCATCGGTGGCGGGCCGGCGAGATAGGCGAGAGCATTCTGATAGCGGCCCGACATCGATGATACCAGCGCGGTATGGACGAACCCGCTCGCAAGCCCGATTTCATCGAACGCAGGGTGACGAGGCTGCGGCGCAGGCTCGTTCGAGAGCGCAAGTGTGACGTCGAGCCCGCCGTGCGCTTCGACAACATACTGAGCAAGTCTGTCGAGGTAGAAGCCATCCTGCAAGGTTGGCACGCCGAAAAAAACGTGCCCGAGATGCCGCTCGAAATACCCCGCTCCAATAGCGCGCTCAAGAATTGACATCATGCCGGCGATGCCTGAGCCGCCCGCAACGATAATCAGATCCTTGTCTTCGCTCAGGTCAAACGTCGCGCGCCCCAATGGTCCAAAAACATCAACCTCGGCACCGTCGACTTGCGCCCTGAAAAGCCAGTCGCAGAAACTCCCTCCCGGCTTCCGCTTCACAAGAAATACAATCTTTTGCGTCTCAGGCTCGTAATTGACCATCGAATAGGCGCGCGCACCGATTACCGAGGACGTGCTCACCAGGGCAAATTGGCCAGCCTTGAAAGCCATCGGTCCGGAAAGATTCACGACAAATTCCATGACATCGTGTGTCAGTCTGCGACTGTCGCTTATCGTGCCCTTGAATTTCTCCGGCGCCCTCACGCCGGCAGTCTGCGTGATTTTCGCAGGAACCCGCACAAGGCAATCGGATTTTGCCCTTGCCTGGCAGAGCAGGACATCACCCTTGTCCCTTTTGAGCTTCGCGAGCGCAGGAGACTCTTCCCAGCCGACATCGACTTCGCCGGACATCAGACGCCCCCGGCAGCTTCCACATGTGCCCGTTGCGCACTCGTAGGGCAGCGACACACCCGACCTCAAGCCGGCGTGTAGCAGCGCCTCCCCCTGCATACAGGAAAATTCGAAGGCTCCGGCGGGCGTCTGAACCGTAACGCTTACGGCCTCGTCCTCTGGCGAAACTTCGCTCGGAGTCAGTCGTTCAGCCTTGGCTAAAGAAGTCATCTTCGAGATCATCCTCGCTTTCAAAGTCATAGACGAGCTCTTCAACCATGTTCACGAATAGCGCGCCGTCCTCTTCTCGAGTCTCGTAGAACTTGAGCGGTTTTTCTGTTTCCCCGATCATGCCAAAGGTACGAAGATCCCAGGCCCAAAGATGTTTTGAGCAGGTCAATACGCAATTGGCGACAATTCCGGATTCGCCGAGCGGCTCTTCCATATGCGGACAAACCGGCGGAATAACCCTGAGCCCCTGCCCATAGTTCGTGACGAGCACGTTCACCCCGTCGACGTCGAAGATCTTGACGGAATTGACCGCAACATCTCCGACATCACATACTTTTTTCCACGTCATAGGAGACTCTTCCCGTATGCTAAAGTGGCCAATGCGAGCCTTTATCGAGCCGGCGATTGTCCAGCTTGAGTTCGCGCTTCAGGAAGATGCCTTTGCCGTCTTCGACTTTCAGTGTGTCTATGTATCTGCCGATCAGGAACAGACGGCTTTCACCCGCGTCGATGTGAGAATTCGTGCCATCGAGCATGTTCTGGAAGATGACGACCGAGCTAACGGCGGTCGCCGTCTTTCCATCTTCTGATGGTGATACGGAATACACGGTCGTATGCCGATGAAGCGGCGAATGGTCTGTATTGTGCTTTGGCAGAAGATCGACTAGGTGACGAAGATCCTTCTTGCTTGCGGCCAGATACGTCATGTCATAGTTGATTTCCGGGCTGAACGATGTGATCGAGTATTCGAAATCATCGTCGCAAAGAGAAAGCCAATCATCCCATTGTTGATTATCGAGATGCATGGTCGCTTTGTAGATTGCGTCGCGAACGGTTTCGCAGGTAGGCACTGTTATCTCTCCACAGGTTCGGGTCGGGAGAGAACGCCGGTTATCTCCGCCGTCCTCCCGCCTCGGTAATTTAAAAATTTCTTCTTCTTATTCCGCCGCAGTCACCGCGGCAGCTGGCTTTGCGTACGGCTTATCAGGGCTGCTCGGCATTCGGTTCAGCCATTTGCCCCACTCGTCGTAGTAATGGCGCATCCCGTTTTCGTCATGAATTGTCTGGTTTTCCTGACGCCCGTGAAGCACACGCCGCGGCTCGGTTCCCGGCATCATCGTGTTGCCTTGACCTTGTACGCCAATGAGATCTTCGTGCAGATTTCTCCCGAACGGACCCCAAATCGAATTGTGATGATTGATCCTCGTCATCCGCTCTTTTGCAGTGTCGCTCTTCAACCCTAAACCGCGGAACTCGATCATCGTTTTATTGGGACCGAGCGGCGTCACGACATCGCACCGAAGTGCAGATCCTCTCAGATTGAAGTTGATCCCCGGAAAGAGGTCGATCATGTACCATTGGTTCGGCGGCAGATGCGGAAATGACAATGCCGCTCGGCTTTCGAAACCTTCGTACTTGTCGTAGTTCACCTCGAAGGTGCCGACAACGATATGGCCATTATCGAACGCTTCGTTCTTGCGCGCGAAATAAGCATCATTAAATCCCGTCACGCGGTTATGGTAGTGCATGAAGTCGTGGTAGAATTCACAGTTGGTGTCGTGCCACAGCTTATAATTCGTATCGACGATCGCCTTATGGTAGTGAAACACCTGGAGCGGCTCGGCTTCTAGAGATTTGCGCAGGCATTCGAAAGGTTTGCCAGCCCAGGATTCGAGATCAGGGGCCTTATCGTTCAGATTGACCCAAACGAAACCGCCGAACTTAACCTCGCAACGCAAACGACGTAACCCGACGTCATCCTTGCAGAGGCGGTCTTGATAGCCTTCCTTTTCTCGGCTGACGTAGACACAGCTGCCCTTCATGTCGAACTGCCAGCCATGGAACATGCACGTCATGCGCTTCGGATTGCCTGACGGCTGCCCCTCGAAAAAGCTGCCTGAAGGACGGCGCTCAATCATCATGCCGCGGTGCGGGCAGACGTTCAAAAATGCGCGCACCTGATCGTCGGGGCCGCGGCAGACGATGATAGGTTCACGTCCAATCGACGTCGTTCGAAAATCATAGGGCTTTGGAAGCTCCGATTCATGACAAACCGGAATCCAAGTGTTCTTGAAGATCTTTTCGTTCTCTTCCTCGAAAATCTCGTTGTCGGTATATACTCGGCTATCGATCCATTCTCCCTGCTGCAGGGGCGGCTTGGACATCCACTGGTCGTGGTTTCGTGCAGCCATTCCAGTTCTCCTAATTGCTGTTTCCCGGTCGATCGCGCCATTTCAATGCGCTTGAGTAATCAATAGCAGTCCAGCATTGGATTGAGGAGGTTTGGGGCGATTAAAGTTCGTTATGAATATATAGTCAGAACGCATGATGTTTGTATTATTTATGCGTTGCATCTATCCCCCTTGGGTTGCCGAGTTTCGCGCCGCGTATTTCTGAAATTCCCGCAAAACAGCCGACATCTGGCGCGCGAATGAATTTTCGGCGCCGCAAATAATATCGCGGTAATATCTGCGAGAGATGCGTCGTCCAATGCCGCAAAAAAAAGGCCCGAACATATGTTCGGGCCTTAGTGGGCGGGTCCGGAGGAAAGATCTGCAGATCGTGGACAGAGCCAATACAGTCGAACTCCGGTATTCGCGAAAGCATATATTTCATATATGTATAGAGGATTTTTCAATATCGTGAGCGTCGTTATTCCGAAAAGATGATTGCGAAATTGATTGCCGCTATATTCCGCACGAAATAGTCCGCATCAATGCAGGCACAAACGGCCATCAACGCCGGCAATTTTCGGGCTTTTGTATCCTAGGCATAAATCTCGGTGGCGACCTCCACCACAATGGCCGCACCTATTATGACCAACAGAGAGGAAACCGTGATCTTCAGCGCTTTCGCCGGAAGCCGATGCACGACAGAAGCGCCAATCCAACAACCGATCGACAAGGCGATAGCCAAGCCGACGCTCAGACGGAGATCAACCGCACCCATTGCGAGATTACTTAGCGTCGCAACGATCGCAATCGGAAGCTGGATAACCTGACTGAGTCCGATCGCGCCGACGATCGGTTGGTTTTGCCACATCAGGATAGGAACCAGAAGTAACGGACCGCCGGTACCACTGGCCGTTGAAAAGAAGCTTGTGAACGCGCCAATGATCGCCAGCCGCCACGACGGCAATGCTACTGTTGATGCATTTTCGACCGGGCCAGCACCAAAGATCGTGTGAAATCCTGATATCGCAGCCAAGCCGCCGACCAGGCATTTCAAAAATAGCGGACTGACCGTCTGCACCATCAACGTCCCGAGAACTGCCGCAGGCACTGCAGCTGCAGCGAGAACCCGCGCCGCGCTCCATTGGATGAAACCCAGGCTTTCATATCGAATGGTCCCGACGATCCCCGTGAGGATGAAGCCCATCAAAGCAGCTGCAATGGCCCACTGAATCTCGAGGTTCATAAGGTACGTTAGGGCAGGGACGATAATCACGCCGCCCACGCCGACACTTCCAATCAAAAAGCCGGCCAGCAAGCCAACACCGACGATCGTGAGCACTTATTTCGCCCCGCAGCCCAATTTCCGGATCAGTATAAACGACCGGCATCGAGGCCAGGATTGAATCTATCAATTTAGAAGTAGACCGCGCCTTGCAATTGCCCAAAGTGCCCTCGGCGGCCACGCACATCTTCGACGCTCGCGACTTATTGGACTGCGAACAGGGCCCCGATGGGCCGAGCACCAGAACTGGCGCATTCGCGCCTCGCTTGCTGCTTAAGATCGATATGCGAATTAGGACCCAGCTATGGGCTGATCCGAAATTTCAAATATTTTCGAAATCTACCGCCCGCCAAAATGGTGCCGTTCTCGCAGACTGGAGCTGGCTTCATCCGGCACAGGCACCGCACATCGGGGGGAACTGTCAGCCTGCGGTTCACGACATCAGCTAAGACGCAACGAAGGGAAATAAAATGCTGTCTCGCAGTGCTCGGCCCATCATTGACATGCGAAGCCGACCGGCTTTTCTGCACAAATTCTTTGGCTCGACGCCTTCAACACCGGAATACGAAGTGGTGCGCTGGCTTAATAAGCGAGTTGGTAGTCGGGACGTAGACCACTTTGCCCGCGCTCGCGATACGAAGGGATTTCTCGCAGAAATGGACACGGCAGGCATCAGTGCTGCCGTCATGGTAGCGCGGAGCGTGCCGGGCGTACGCGTAAGCAACGACGACTTGGCAGAAGTGGCGCGAACCGCACCGGACAGACTGTTTGCCATTGCGTCGATCGACCCCATCGATCTTGGAGTCGATAACGCGGTCGCCGAAGCCAAACGCGCCGTCAAGGTTCTCGGTCACAAGGGCGTCAATATCGATGCCGGGTTCTACGTCACGCCGTTGAAGGCGAACGACGACCTATTGATGCCGATCTACGAACTCTGTGAGACGCTCGGCGTGCCAGCCTTCGTAATGTCCGGGCCCACAACCGGCGATCTCACGTTCAATGATCCGTTCGCACTCGACGTCGTCGCCCAAACGTTTCCCAAACTGAAGATTGTCTGCTGTCACGGATTTTATCCGCGCGTTGCAGACATCATCACGGTCGCATTCCGCAATGAAAACGTCTTCGTTTCACCTGATATGTACACTTTTGCGCCTGGCGGTGGATTGTACGTCGAAGCGGCAAACGGCTTCATGAAAGATCAATTTCTGTTTGGAAGCTCCTATCCGTTCCGCCCGATGAAACAAGGGGTGGAAGATTTTCAAGCGCTTGGCCTCACAGACGACGCCTATGCGGCCGCCACTTACCGAAACGCCGAGCGCTTGTTCGGTCTACATGCGTACGCCTGAGCTATCGGTAAATCGATTTGCTCGCTGCTACATGAACTTGTTCACGCGCGGAGAGTATCCGCGCATGAACCGCTCCGGCCGAGCTCGCACTCCAATATGTCAAACGATGATTGACACTCGCTTCCAAACACGATGGAGGCGCGCTCGAGTGCGTCATTAGGCTTCGCGATGTTTCGAGCACATTCCGCCTGAGAGAGAGCTCGCAGCTTTTCAGACCTGAGAAACACGATGGGACAGGCGCCATCCGAGACTGCTGAGCCGAAACGCCACATTCGCTCCTCCGCCTAAACTCTGTCTAATCGCCCTGCCAGGAGTTTTGAACGCGCACGATTTTGCGCATTCTCCGCAATGACCACACAGTGAGCAGGCGCGGTTGGCTTTGAAAAAATTCTCCATATCCGGCGAGCAATCTGATCGCCCTGCGTCAACCGCATTTCAGGAAATTCGGTCGGCGCGTTCTGTTCGGCACGCCAATAACTTTCAAGCATTGCGCTGGATCGCCGCGTGCTCGGTTATCCTCGCCCACTCGTACGGGCTACGCAACCTGCAAGGCATCTATACCCATTTCACTGGACTGGACCTAGGCTGGACCGCGGTTGTGATGTTCTTCACGATAAGCGGCTATTTGATCAACGCGTCGGCGCATCGGCGACCGGCCCCGGAATTCTGGCAAGCGCGTTTTCTGCGTATCTTCCCGGGTCTGATTGTCTGCACGATGGTGACGGCCGTCGTCATCGCTGCGTTTTCGACGCTGAGCCTCAGCGCCTACTTCACGAACCATCAGACGCTTCGCTACATATTCGGATCAGGAACATTATTGGCGACGGAATATTCACTCCCTGGAGCATTCCAGGACAACATCGTCAAATATGCGAATGGCTCACTTTGGACGCTGCGGTATGAGGTTGCGAGCTACTTCACGCTATTCGTCGTGAAAGTCATATCGCATAGAACAGGGATAAACGCTGCGGGCACAATTATCGCTTGCGGTCTTGCCTGCGCAACAGGATACGCGCTTCCGACGGCGCTCGGCCATCCGCTTCCGGTGCAGGCGAACAATTTCCTGACGCTGTTCATCCCTTTTTCAATCGGTGCCTGGTTCCAAGCCAGCAAGCGAAGCGCTCCCAACTTGCCTTCGGTTCTGGCTGCACTTCTGCTTGCAGTCGTGCTCGCCCATTCGTCCGTGAACACGATCTTTGCCGCCGCTTCGATCTCATTGCTGACGTTGTGGATGGCTTTCCGATCAAACGCACTCCTTCGTAAGTTGGACTCTCTTCCCGATTATTCTTATGGAATTTATATTTACGCGTATCCAATCCAGCAGATGACCATTGTGCTCTTGCCGGCTTGGGCACCGTTGACACAGGCGATCGTGAGCTTTTTGATCACGCTCCTGCCCGCATCGTTGTCGTGGCATTTCATCGAAAAGCCGGCCATGGCGCTGAAGTCGGTTCGGCTTTTTCCTGCCGTCCGCAAGACGGCGCAATGAGACGCTCGAAATTATTCGGGCGCGCCGTTGTCGTTATAATGGCGTGCCTCTCGACGTCGGCGGCGAGTTTGGGCGGCGGTTCTACGGAATGGATGACAGGAGTCAACCTATCGGGAGCTGAGCTCAATCCAAAGAAAAACAGGGTCAATTTCGACTATGTTTATCCAACGCTCAACGAGATCGAATATTTCCGCCGCAGAGGATTTCGCTACTTCCGTATTCCGGTGCTGATGCATCGGTTGTTTCGCGTCGAAGAAGCGCCCCCGCGTTTGCAGTCCACAGACGATTGGAAATCTCTTCTCGCGCTCATCAATGGAGCAGCTCGTGTCGATGCGGTGATCATTATCGATTTTCATCAATTTGGCCGCACGCGGTCCGGACTCATCGGCCGCGACGCGGTGGCCACAAGCGAATTCGTAGCTGCGTGGTCGGAGATTGCGAAACGGCTCAAACACCAGCCCAACGTTATTTTCAACCTCATGAACGAGCCACACGAACAATCGGCATCCGAGTGGCTGCAGGCGGCAAACGCCGCAATCGCCGCAATCCGCAACGCTGGCGCGAAGCAGCTGTTGCTCGTGCCGGGCTCATATTGGACCGGCGCACATTCCTGGACGACGAGCGACAATGCGCGTGTCATGAAAGGAGTCATCGATCCCGCCGGCAATTTTGCCTATGATGTTCATCAGTATCTCGATGCCGACAGTTCCGGCACTTCTCCCAAGAGCATACCGGGTTCAGGCGGTGAGCGGTTGAAGGCCTTCACGGAATGGGCCCGTCAAAATAAGGTCCACGGGTTCCTCGGAGAATTCGGCTTCGCTTCGACGCCGGACAGTCTTCGGGAAGGTGCCGCGCTCGTCAAATACATGGCCGAAAACCGGGACGTGTGGATCGGTTGGACATATTGGGCAGCTGGGCCTTGGTGGGGCGACTATATGTTTTCGATCGAGCCGCGCGATGGAAAGGATCGGCCACAACTTGGCATTCTCACATCCGCGAAGTGAATCCGATATGGTAGATCCCAGAGTAAAGCGACCAGGCGGCCGTTTGCAGAAGCGGACATCGTCACAGAGACGCGCTTAGGTCTGCCACACAACTTCTTCTAGATCGACGACGTCCGGTGCCTGTCGCGCATCAGCGCGGCGACGATGGCGCCGGAAACAAAGGTCAGACCCGCGACGGCGGAAATGGCCGCCGCAAAACCGAAACGATCTGCAATCAGACCGGCGACAAGTGCGCCTATGGCATATCCGAGATCGCGCCAGAAACGATAGACGCTAAGCGCACGCGCCCGCCAAGTTGGGTGCGAAGCGTCCGAAACGGACGCGATCAGGCTCGGATAGACCATGGCCGTACCGAGCCCGAGCAAGACGCTGGCGAACATCCACGATTCGAATCGCGTGGAAAGCGCCGTCTGAAATAGCGCAGCTGCTTGCAACCACATGCCGGCGACGATCAATCCCTTGCGACCCCAGCGATCACTCAATGGACCAGTGACGACCTGAGTGACGCCCCAGACCATCGGATAGACCGCCTTCAGGATGCCAATCCGCTCAACGCCAAGCCCAAATGTTGTAAAGAACAGCGGAAAAATGCCCCAGCTCATTCCGTCGTTGAGGTTGTTGATCAGACCGGCTTGGCAGGCTGCGAAGAGATTACGATTTCTGAAAGAGGTGAGTGCAAAGACTTCCCGGAAGCTGATTGGCGAAACCTCCTTGGCAACGCTGGTCGCCTCCAGTCGAACATGGTGGCGCGTGTCGCGAACGATGAGAAGAGACAAGATCGTCCCCGCAAGCGCATAAAAAATCCCAATATAGATCGGCACGGGGCGAAGCCCATAGCGGCTTGCGAGCCACCCCGTCAGAAAGGCTGTCGCGCCGACTGCGAAATAGCCTGCGAACTCGTTGAGGCCGACCGCAAGTCCACGACTTTTAGGACCGACGAGATCGATTTTCATGATGACGGTCATCGACCACGCAAAGCCCTGACTTAAGCCGAGAAGAACGTTGGCTGCGATCACCCAGTCCCAATTCGGCGCCGCTATGATCATGAACGGGACAGGCAGTCCGAGCAGCCAACCAATCACCAGCACACGCTTCCGGCCCCAACTATCGGCGAGGTGCCCGGATATGAGATTGGCGAAGGCCTTGACCACGCCAAAGCTGATAATGAAGGAAGTGATCAGCGTCGCGGATTCGATATGAAAATCTTCGGCGCCGATCAGCGGGACGACCGTGCGCTCGATCCCAACCATGCCGCCGACGAAGGCATTGATCAGAACCAGCAGCGAGAATTGCCGCCAGTTCTGTTTCAGGCCCAGACCGATGGCAGGACTCGCCTCGCGGCATACGTCCATAACTATTGCCGCATCGGAACGGCCGCACGACCGGAGTTCGCAGCGCGGATCTTGGCCGCATCCGGTGGCGGCTCTGGAATATCCTGAAGCATGTAGCTGATGAACTCGTCTTCGGTTTCGATGCCAAACGCCTTGTTATGGCGTCGCTCGAAGCCGATGGTCGACGAGGGATTGCCGCTCAGCCCGCGTCCACAAACCGAGCCGGAGTAAGCGCCGGGGAACACTTCGAGGTAGTCGGGAAGCGCCTTCAATTTCCGAAGACTCGCAAACAGGTCTTTCGCCCCCCGTTCGGCGCTGCCAGCTAGTTCGGTCCGGCCGAGATCGCCGACCATGAGCGTGTGCCCGGTGATGACAAACCACGGCTCATGAGCACGACTCCGGTCCGTGACGAGGAGACAGATATGTTCAGGCGTGTGTCCGGGCGTCGCCACCACTTTGATCACGACGTTGCCGAGTGCGAGTTCATCTCCGTCCCGCGCCGCCTTGAAGCGAACCCCTACGTCGGCGTCCGCAGAGAGAATATAATCGGCATCCGCCACCTTCGCCAACGCGCGGCCCGTCGAAATATGGTCGGCATGGATATGCGTATCGATGACGTAGTCGATCTTCACGCCGGCGGCGCTCGCGGCCTGGAGATAGACATCATTTTCGTCCGCGGGATCGACGACCGCGCCCGTACCCTTACCCGTACATCCAAGGAAATAAGAGATGCCGATAGGATCCGCGTGCAGGAATCGACGCACAATCATGCTCTTGCCCTCCCCTGAACGACGGTGGTACACTTCATTCAATTATTCAGATGAATGATAGTATACATGAACGGCTCCGTCAAATGCCCTCACCGAAACATGCAATTCTTGAGTGTCTCGCCCATGTGGCCGAAGCTCTTGCCCATCCGAACCGGCTCGAACTGCTTGAGCACCTAGGCCAGGGCAAACGCTCGGTCGAAGATCTGA
>CAYYDL010000431.1:0-5100 GCA_964470545.1 uncultured Hyphomicrobium sp.
ATCATTCGCGTCGCGAGCGAAGGCCTTGGTCCGCGAATCGATCCCGATCTCGCGCGTACTGCCGGTGCCGAAATGCTCGGCGGCCACACCATCGGCGATATCGTCTCCGCCCAGTCGCATGCTCTGCCTGAGGCTTTGGCCCGCGCCGGGCGTCCGGTGCGAACAATCGACCTTGCAAAACTCGACGAAAAAACCATCGGCGCGCTGCTGATGCACTTTATGATCGAAACGATTCTCGCAGGCCGCCTGCTCGGGGTCGATCCGTTCGACCAGCCCGGCGTCGAGCTTGCGAAAGTCCTGACGAGAGAGCGCCTCGCGAAAGGCGCTTAAGGCCTTTTGAAGGGGGACAGTCGGGGTGGCCATTCGGCAGCTCTCGCCGGAGACGATCAACCGCATCGCTGCGGGTGAGGTGATCGAGCGCCCGGCGAGCGTCGTCAAAGAGCTTGTCGAGAACGCGATCGACGCTGGCGCGACCCATATCGAGATCGTCGTCACGGGAGGTGGCCTGTCGCTCATTCGTGTCACCGACGACGGCGCAGGCATGACGTCTGAAGATCTGTCATTGGCCGTTGAGCGCCACGCCACCTCGAAACTCGACGAGGAAGATCTGTTCGATATCCGCTCGCTCGGATTTCGTGGCGAGGCGCTGCCCTCGATCGGTTCCATCGCGCGACTGGAAATCCGCTCACGCACCGCGAACGCGCCGCAAGGATCGTCCGACGTCGTTATGCGCGGCACGAAGGCGCCGGTCGCGCCCGCTGCTGTCAATCGCGGAACGATTGTGGAAGTCCGCGATCTCTTCTCCGCGACACCCGCCCGCCTCAAGTTCCATAAGTCGGAGCGCGCCGAAGCGATGGCCGTGACGGACGTCGTCCGCCGCCTGGCGATGGCCCATCCCGACATCGGCTTCACGCTGCAGACGGGCGAAAAGCGGCCAGCCGTCTTCGCGCAAGGCGATCGTTCGTCGGCGGCCTGGCTCGAGCGCATCGGCGCCGTCATGGGCCGCGAGTTCATGACAGATGCGCTGGAAGTTTCCGGCGCTGCGACGGGCGCCTCCGCACCAATGCGCGTGTTCGGCTTTGCGGGATTGCCGACATTGCATCGACCGGATTCGACGCAGCAGTTCCTGTTCGTCAATGGCCGCTCGGTGAAGGACAAGCTTCTGATCGGTGCGGTCCGCGCCGCCTATGGCGATCTCATCCCGCGCGGGCGCTCTCCGTTGCTGGCGCTGTTCCTCGACGTCGCGCCCTCGGACGTCGACGTCAACGTCCACCCGGCAAAGGCCGAAGTGCGATTTCGCGATTCAGGTCGCGTCCGCGCGATGCTCGTGCGCGCGCTCGCCGATGCACTGGCGACGGCCGGTCACCGCGCGTCGGCCCAAGGTGGCGTGCTGACGGTCGAAAGCTTTGAATCCGGTATTCTGCCGAACGCCACAGTCCCGCAGCCGCCACCGCAAGAGCACACGAATTACGCCTGGATGGCGTCTTCCGTTCAGCCATCGGCTTTCGCGGAAACTACGACATCGTCGTTCGCTGTTCTGGACACGCCGAGCGCGAATGCGCCGGTCATGACCGCACCGCCTGCCACCGAGCAGACGATCGATAAGCCGCTCGGCGCCGTGCGCGCGCAAGTGCACGAGAACTATATCGTCGCCCAAACGCGTGACGGCCTCGTCATTGTCGATCAGCACGCCGCGCACGAACGTCTCGTCTATGAGAAACTGAAAGCCGCGCTGGCGAACGGCGGTGTCGCGACGCAAGGCTTGCTGATTCCGGCGATCGTCGAAGTGGATGCCGACGAAGCCGCTTTGCTCGCAGAACGCGCGGACGAACTCGCTGAGCTCGGCCTGGTTCTTGAAAGCTTCGGCGAGGGGGCCGTCGCCGTGCGCGAAACGCCTGCGCTGTTGGGTGACACCGACGTTGAAGGTCTCGTGAAAGATCTCGCCGCGGAGATCCGTGCCGACGGCACGCCGCGCGCGTTGAAAGACCGACTCGATAGCGTGGCATCCCGCATGGCGTGTCACGGCAGCGTGCGTTCGGGGAGACGGCTCACCGTAGAAGAAATGAATGCGTTGCTTCGGCAGATGGAAGCGACGCCGTATTCCGGCCAATGCAACCACGGCCGCCCGACCTACGTTGCGCTGAAGCTCACCGACATCGAACGCCTCTTCGGAAGGCGTTGAGCACCGACCGCATGGTCCTCGGTCCCAGCGGATCGGGGGGACGAGCTACGAGGATAACGAGGACGGGCTCAATCGCGCCGTTGGAAGAAGAAGCTTTTCAAGAGTGTGCTCGCGTCCGCTTCCGCGATGCCGGGATAGATTTCTGGAACGTGGTGGCAGGTCGGTTGGCTGAAGATACGCGCGCCTTGCTCGATGCCGCCGCCTTTCGGATCGCTTGCCGCGTAGTAGAGCCGTTTCAGACGCGCGAAGGAAATCGCCGCAGCACACATCGGGCATGGCTCGAGCGTCACGTAAAGGCTGCAGCCAACGAGTCGCTCGTCTCCAATCTCGGCACACGCAGCACGGATCGCCAGCATTTCGGCATGGGCGGTTGGGTCGTTAAGCTCGCGCGTACGATTGCCCGCTGCCGCCAGGACGCGGCCCTCTGCGGACACGACCACGGCGCCGACGGGCACCTCGCCGCGTGCAGCTGCCCCTTCCGCTTCGGAAAGTGCGCGTGCCATATGGCTTATGGCGTCCTTCGATGTCATAAGCTCGCTTCGCTCCTGAAAGTCCAAATCCAAAGATGCCCAAGCCACCACAACGACTAAGGCAGCAACGCTTCGACGCGCCGCAGACGTCGGTGCCGCCACCCGCCGGCCGCGATGGCCCTATGCGGATCGCGAAAGCCATGGCGCGTGCCGGGCTTTGCTCGCGCCGCGAAGCCGAACGCTGGATCGCCGACGGCCGGGTCAGCGTCAACGGCAAGCTGTTGAAGACACCCGCAATCGAGGTCAAGCCCAGCGATAAGGTGATCGTGGACGGCAAGCCGCTGCCTTCGGCGGAGCCGCCGCAGCTCTGGCGTTACCACAAGCCGAAGGGCGTCGTCACGACGCATTCCGATCCCGAAGGCCGACCGACCGTGTTCGAAAAACTGCCGCCCGAGATGCCGCGCGTGATTTCGATCGGACGTCTCGATTTCAACACCGAAGGCCTGCTGCTCTTAACCAACGATGGCGCGCTCGCCCGTCATATGGAGCTGCCGATCAACGGCTGGGTGCGGCGCTACCGCGTTCGCGCCAAGGGGCGCGTCGCGCCGGACGATCTCGCGAAGCTCAAGGACGGGATCACCATCGACGGCGTGAACTACGGGCCGGTAGAAGCGATGGTCGACAGCGTGCAGGGCGCAAACACGTGGCTCACGATTGCGATCCGCGAAGGCAAGAACCGCGAGGTGCGTAACGTGCTCGCGCATCTGGGGCTCACCGTGAACCGCCTGATCCGCGTCTCATTCGGGCCATTCCAGCTTCTCGATCTGCAGCCTGGCGCGGTAGAAGCCGTGCGACGAAAGGTGCTCGTTGCGCAGCTTGGGCCGAAAGCAGCGCAGGCGCTTGGTCTTTCTGAAAGTCCTGAGGAGCGCAAAGTTCGCCAAGCTGGCGGCAAGGCCATGCACAAGGCGGACGAACGATGAGAGTCGTCGCCGGACGATTTCGCGGCCGGCCCTTGCAGGCGCCGGACGACATGAAGATTCGCCCGACATCCGACCGGGTGCGAGAAAGCGTATTCAATATCCTGGCGCACGGCATCGAAGGCTTTTCGCTCGACGGCGCGCGGGTGATCGACCTTTTCGCCGGGACAGGCGCGCTCGGCATTGAAGCCATTTCCCGTGGAGCAGCCTACTGCCTGTTCGTGGAGGAGGCTCCCGAAGCGCGCGCGCTGATCCGCAAGAACGTCGAGGCGTTGGGTCTGATGGGCGAGACGCGCATCTTCCGGCGCGATGCAGCCGACCTTGGACCTGCCGGCAACATGGAGCCTTACCGTCTCGCCTTTCTCGATCCGCCTTATGACAAAGGACTCGGCCAAAAAGCGCTTTCGGGGCTCGCGGACGGCGGCTGGCTTACAATCGGCGCGGTCTGCATTCTGGAAGAGCGTGCGGGAACAGAGGTCGATATTCCTCCGGCATTCACCCTGCTCGATACTCGCACTTACGGCGATACGGAAATCAGATTTCTGCGCTTCGCGGCATAGCCTGCCATTCCGTAGAAGAAAATGTAGATGTAGCTCGGCACGGCCAACAGTGCATAGGCGACTTGGAAATCGACGTGCTCTTTCAGCATCCCGAAAGCGTAGGGCATCAGCGCTCCGCCCGATATCGCCATGATCAACACTGCTGAGCCGGTCTCTGTTCGGGCTCCCAAGCCGCGGATCGCAAGGGGAAAGATTGCGGGCCACATCATCGCGTTCGCAAAGCCGAGGCTGGCGATGAAAGCGACGGATGCATATCCGGACGTGAGGTAGGCTCCGATCGACAAGACGATCCCAAGCGCAGCCGAGAGTGCCAGATAGCTCTGTTGCGACAAGAACCGGGGAATGACGAGCAGGCCCGCCACATAGCCAACAAGCATCGCCGTGAGTGTGTACGAAGTGAAAAAACGCGTCGCCGAGATGGGCAATCCGAAGCCTGCGCCATAGAGGCCGATCGCGTCGCCTGCCATCACTTCGACCCCGACATACAGAAATAGGCACGCGACCCCGAGCCAGAGATGCGGGAAAGCAAAAATGCTTGGTGCATCGCCCCGCGGGCCCGCCGCGTCGACTTCGTGAAGGCGAATGTCCGGCAATGTCGAGCGGGCGATCCAAAGCCCGAGCAACGCAAGCAGAATCGCCATCAGCAAATAGGGTCCGTGCACGCGTGCAGCGAATGCTTCGAGCATGGTTTCGCGGGCTTCAGGCGTCGCCGCTTTCGTCACGTCGGCACCGAACGTGTCGACGCCTTTCAGGACCAACGCCGCGAAGATGAAGGGTGCTATGACGCCCGCAAACTTGTGACAGATGCCCATGACGGCGATACGCCGCGCCGCACTTTCGTGCGGACCTAAGATGCACACGTATGGATTCGATGCTGTCTGCAGAAGCGACAGCCCGGCGCCGGTCACGAA
>CAYYDL010000432.1:0-2340 GCA_964470545.1 uncultured Hyphomicrobium sp.
TCCTGCTCCTGCGCGCGCCAAAGGAGCGGTATCACCGCCGATGCCTGTCGACCGGCCGGATATTTCCCGATCTCCGCTTCCGCCCAGCGCTGGTTCTCAGGCGTGAATTCGAAACTGGCGGGTTGCTGTTCGGCGAGGCGGCGGACAGACATCAGCGGTCCACCTCCCCGAACACGATGTCGAGCGAGCCCAGGATCGCCGAGACGTCTGCCAGCATGTGCCCCCGCGTGAGGAAATCCATCGCCGCCAGATGCGCGAAGCCCGGCGCCTTGATCTTGCAGCGATAGGGGCGGTTCGTTCCATCGGCGACAAGATAGACGCCGAACTCGCCCTTAGGCGCTTCCACCGCCGCATACACCTCGCCGGCGGGAACCTTGTAGCCCTCGGTGTAGAGCTTGAAGTGATGGATCAGTGCCTCCATCGAGCGCTTCATTTCGCCGCGCTTGGGCGGCACGACCTTGCCGTCGGTGGAGGAGACCGGCCCCTTCCCCTCGGGCGAATTGAGCAGCGCGATGCACTGCTTCATGATGCGGATCGACTGGCGCATCTCCTCCATACGGATGAGATAGCGATCGTAGTTGTCGCCGTTCTTGCCGACCGGGATATCGAAGTCGAGTTCCACATAGCACTCGTAGGGCTGAGCTTTGCGCAGGTCCCAAGCCGCGCCCGAGCCCCGCACCATCACGCCTGAAAAGCCCCATGCCCAGGCATCCTCGAGCTTGACGATGCCGATATCGACATTGCGCTGCTTGAAGATGCGGTTGTCGGTCAGAAGCCGGTCGAGATCATCGCACACTTTCAGGAACGGATCGCAGAACGCCCAGATGTCGTCGATCAGTTTCGGCGGCAAATCCTCATGCACACCGCCCGGGCGGAAATAGTTGGCGTGCATTCGGCTGCCGGAGGCGCGCTCGTAGAACACCATTAGCTTCTCGCGCTCCTCGAATCCCCACAGCGGTGGAGTGAGCGCGCCGACGTCCATCGCCTGGGTGGTGACGTTGAGGAGATGCGATAACAGCCGGCCGATCTCGGCATAGAGGACGCGGATGAGCTGAGCGCGCTTGGGCACTTCGAGACCAAGCAGCTTCTCGATCGCGAGGCAGAAGGCGTGCTCCTGGTTCATCGGCGCGACGTAGTCGAGCCGATCGAAATACGGGATCGCCTGCAGGTAGGTCTTTTGCTCGATCAGCTTCTCGGTGCCGCGATGCAGCAGCCCGATATGCGGATCGACCCGCTCCACCACCTCACCATCCAGTTCCAGCACCAGACGCAGCACGCCGTGCGCGGCCGGATGCTGCGGGCCGAAGTTGATGGTGAAGTTGCGGAGCGATGTTTCAGCCATCACGCTTTCTTTTCACTCTCGGCAGGCTTTGCCTTCTCGTCGCCCGGCAGCACATAGTCGGTGCCTTCCCACGGCGAGAGGAAATCGAAGTTGCGGAACTCCTGCGCCAGTCGCACCGGGTCGTAGACCACGCGCTTGAGTTCGTCGTCCCAGCGCACCTCGACGAAGCCCGTGAGAGGGAAATCCTTGCGCAGCGGATGGCCGTCGAAGCCATAGTCGGTGAGCAGCCGCCGCATGTCGGGATGACCGGCGATCAGCACGCCGTACATGTCATAGAGCTCGCGCTCGAACCATTCGGCCCCGGGGAACACCGAAATGATCGAAGGCACCGGAGTGACTTCGTCGGTCTCGACCTTGACGCGGACGCGCTGGTTCTTCCGGGGCGATAGCAGATGATAGACGACATCGAACCGCTTCTCGCGCGATGGCCAGTCGACTGCGGTGACGTCGATGAAGCAGGAGAACAGGCACGCCGGATCGTCGCGCAGATGGCGCATGACGTCGACGATGCGGTCGGCCTTCGCAGCTAGGTTCGGCTCCCCGAAGGCCATCGTGTGGCCGGTGAGCGCGTCACCGAGGCCCGCGGCAATGGTCGCTCCGAGCTGCGCGAGATCGTTCACTTTATATGCTCCAGCTCGCGCATCTTGCGTTCAAGGAGACTGAGCCGCTCCTCGAATTCTCCGGTGACAAGCTTACTCAGGAGCGAGTCCGCCGTCAGAGCGTGCCGAAAATTGTTCAAGGTCGCTTCGAGCTTATCCAGGCGTTGTTCGACCCTTACGAACTTTTCGGCCGTTTCGCTGCGGGCTTCAGCATGCAGCCTCGCATTCTCGACCCGCATCTCGCGCAGCATCGGAAGGATCATGTCGGCGGTGTCAGCCATGACCACCCTCACCGCTCAATCGTGCCGACGCGGCGGATTTTCTTCTGCAGCAGCAGCACGCCGTAGAGCAGCGCCTCCGCCGTAGGCGGGCAGCCCGGTACGTAGATGTCGACCGGGA
>CAYYDL010000433.1:0-5408 GCA_964470545.1 uncultured Hyphomicrobium sp.
TCGTCGGCGCGAGCCGCCCTAAAGTCAACGCAGCGTTAGGATTACTTGAATCGGAAGGCGCCATCGAGCGTCGAGGCCAGCAGGTCATTTGCAACATTGCGGCACTGAGCGGCATCGGCCGCCTCGACGACAAGGACTAGCCGCCTTCGTACCCATCGCCGGACAAGCGTATGACGATCACAGATCGGCAAAAGCAGCACGTTCGCGCGGCCCGACGTCCGGCCACGTGGGGAAGACATGCCCTCGGGCGGCTCCGCAGCTTCATCCGCGGCATAGCGAACCTCGGCATTAAAGCCTATCCGCCCGATATCCGCCGCCGTCTGAAAATCGTGAATGTCTTTTCCGCGCTCGTCGTGGTCACCACCTGCATCTACGCGATGCAGCTCTGGATCTCGGGCAACAAGGAAATGCTGCCCGCCGTCTATATCAACCTCGCCGTTGCGCTGATCGTCTCGCTTGTCCCGTTCATGCACCGATTCAACGAGATCGCGGGCGGTATACTGCTGGTCGTCGCGGAATTCTCGGCCCTCGTCGGGTTCACGGCGTTCTTCGGCAGAATGGGCGGCGCGCCGTTGCAATACGTTGTCGCAGCAGCGGCCCCCTTCGTCATTTTCGAAGCCCGACGTTTCTGGCTCGTCATCGCTATCGTATCGGCGGCGCTGATCCTGCATCTCTATGTCTGGTTCACGTTTCCGATGGAAGCCGCCCAGTTTCACGCCGACGATAAAACGATCAACTCGCTCTATCTTCAGGCCGCTGTAACGACCTTCGGCCTCATCGCGGCGTGCGTCTATTACGCCTTCAGCCTTTTCGAGCGCGCCAAGGCGGAAACGGAAACGGTCCTACGCAATGTCCTGCCCGACAGCGTCGTCGAGCGCCTTAAGGAGGCCCCCGGCGAAACGATCGCCGATGGTTTTTCAAATGCCTCTGTAATGTTTGCCGACATCACCGGCTTCGTCAGCATGGCCCGCGCGCTCGGCCCGCAAAAAACAGTCGCACTCCTCAATCAGCTCGTGAGTGCGTTCGACGAACTCGCTGACCGCCATGGGGTGGAGAAGATCAAGACGATTGGCGACGCCTACATGGTAGCCTCAGGCGTTCCGATACCGCGCACCGATCACGCCCAGGCGCTGGCGATGATGGGGCTCGATCTTATTGCCGCAGTTCGGCGCATCAGCGAGGAAGAAAAAATACCGATCGACGTCCGTGTCGGAATGGCGTCCGGTCCGATGATGGCGGGCATCATCGGCAAGAACAAATTCAGCTATGACGTCTGGGGCGATCCGGTCAATCTCGCGAGCCGCCTCGAACATTCGAGCGTGGCGGGCCGTATCGCCATCTGTCCGACCTGCGCTGAAGCGCTGCAGGAGACTTTCATCCTCGAATCGCGCGGTTCGATCGAAATCAAGGGTGTCGGACTTCAGGACTCCTGGTATTTGATCGGACGAAAGTAACCGCTGACGTCGGGGTGCGGCCCTCAGCCCTTCCAGTGCAGCGAGCAAACCAGCGTGAAAAGCCGGCGCGCCGTATCCTCATCGACGATGATCTTCGGAAGCAGCTTCTCCTTGAGCAGCGTGCTTCCCTCATTGTGAAGCGCGCGCCGGCTGACGTCGATCGACTGGATACGCGCCGGTGGCGCTGTGCGGACCGCCTCGTAATAAGATTCGCAGACCATGAAGTAATCTTTGACGATCCGCTTGAGCGGCGTGAGTGCGATAGCATGCTCGATCGTCTCATTTCCGCTTGCGGGCGTAATGGTGAGCACCAGGCGGTCCTCCGCCGTCGAGAGTGCGAGCTTATATGGTCCGGCTTCCGTCCCTTCGACGCGAAACGCGTTACCATCCAGGATATCGAAGATCGCAACCTCGCGCTCGTGCTCGATGTTGGAATTTGCGCGCCCGAGCGACTTCGTATCGAGGGTGATCTCGATCAGACGATCCTGGCTCTTCTCTGAGGCAGCGACGGTTTGGTCCATATGTCAACCTGCATTTTCGAGCCGGATTTCGACCGAACGCCGGTGCCCCTCCAATCCTTCGGAGCGGGCCAGCGTCATCGCGGCGGGGCCGAGCTTGGAAAGCGCCGCGGCATCGAGCTTCAGGATCGATGTACGCTTCATGAAATCGAGCACGCCAAGACCGGAGGAAAACCTCGCGCTGCGCGCGGTCGGCAGAACATGGTTGGAGCCCGAAACATAATCTCCGATGACTTCCGGCGTCACGCTTCCAATGAAGATCGCACCAGCGTTTCGAATGCGCTTCGTGAGGTCTTCCGCGTCGGCGGTTGCAATCTCCAAATGCTCAGCGGCAATTCGATCGGCCAGCGCAACGGATTCCGAGAGCGAGCCTAAAATGATCGTGGCGCCGAATGTGTTCCAGCTCTCGCCCGCGATATTTCCGCGCGGTAGCGTCTCCAGTTGCCGTCGCACGGCAGCTTCGACAGCTGACGCGAAGCCTTCGTCATCCGTCATCAGGATCGACTGCGCCGCCGTATCGTGCTCCGCCTGCGCCAGGAGATCCGCAGCAATCCAATCGGGATTGTTGTTCTTATCTGCAATGACCAGAACTTCCGACGGCCCTGCAATGGAATCGATACCGACGACGCCGAAGACTTGCCGCTTCGCCGCCGCGACATAGGCATTGCCCGGCCCGACAATTTTCACGACGGGCTTGATCGTCTCGGTGCCATAGGCGAGAGCAGCGACCGCCTGCGCTCCGCCGATACGATAGATTTCAGAAACGCCGGAAATCTTCGCCGCAGCGAGCACGAGCGGATTGAGCTCGCCGCTCGGCGACGGCACCACCATGACGATGCGAGGAACGCCCGCGACCTTCGCTGGCACCGCATTCATCAGAACAGAACTCGGATACGAGGCGAGCCCGCCGGGAACGTAGAGGCCGGCCGACTCGACGGCTGTCCAGCGATGCCCCAGTTCGACGCCAGCCGCATCGGTATAGCGATCATTCGATGGCAGTTGACGCTTGTGGTGATCGGCAATGCGATCACGCGCAAACATCAATGCGTCGATCGTTTCTTTCGAACACGCGTCGTAGGCGGCATTGACCTCGGCAGCGCTCACCGCGATGCCGGCGCGCTTGAGATCGAGCCGGTCGAATTTCTGTGTAAGGTCGATCAGCGCCGCATCGCCACGCGCCCGCACGTCAGCGATGATCTCGCGCACGGCGTTGTCGACATCCACCGACACTTCGCGCTTCAGGCCCAGAAGCTGTGTGAACTGCGCCTCGAAATCCTTATCAGTGCTCTTGAGCCGCACAGGCATCGGCGATCATTCCTTGGGAAGCGATCGAGGCGAAATCAGCTTGCCTCGTCAGAGTGCTCCGGAGAGCGTTTTGTCGTCCACGCCGCCCCGAGGTCTTTCAATTCGATCTCAATACATTCAACGTGGAGCCGAATGGCGGCCCCACCGGAAAATGTCAACGTGACATTGCCTTCGGGTGAATCCATGTCCTCCGTTGGCTCAAATGTCACAGCGAGCAAGGCCAGCGCCCTCCGCTTATCTTTGAGATCGAAACCCTGAATCTTCGCAGCGTTCACACGTTCGATGCGTATCCCGGCGCGGCGACGCTCATATTCCGCACTCTCCGTCTGCCGCGAGAGCTGCGGAACGGTTGCCGCCTTCGCCCAATCGAACCGGTTGGCAATCGCAACAAAGCGCTTTTCCTGAGGCAGATACGCCATGTCGCCGACGCGCAAAACGGCGTCCTGCAGATGCGCCGAAAGCACACTGAGGTCTTCCGTATCAAAGGCGATGAGCTTCAAATCCGGCATCGGCGTCGAAAATCTCCACGGAGGCCTGCGGCCAATTCGAGAACCGAGTGATACAAAGCGGGATCCCAAGCCGCAACGCCCAGCCCCGCTATTTGTCCTCAGCCGCTCGCCAATCGCTCGATCTCGGCACCGCAGCCCCCAAGTTTCTGTTCAAGCTGCTCGAAACCCCGGTCGAGATGGTAAACACGATTGATGATCGTCTCACCTTCACCCGCGAGCCCCGCAATCACCAACGATACTGAAGCCCTGAGATCGGTCGCCATCACAGGCGCACCCTTGAGCGTCTTGACGCCCTTGATCGTCGCCGTGTCACCGTGCAGGTGAATATCGGCGCCGAGACGCGCCAGTTCCTGCACGTGCATGAATCGGTTTTCGAAGATCGTTTCGCGAATGACGCTGGTCCCCGACGCGCGCGTTAAAAGCGCCATGAGCTGCGCCTGAAGATCCGTCGGAAATCCCGGAAATGGTTGCGTCTCGACGGCCACCGGCGCAATGCCCCCGCCGTTCCGCGTAACGCGCACGCCCGTATTCGTTTCTTCGACCGCGGTTCCGGTTTCGGCGAGCACGTCGAGCGCGGTCTTTAAATCTCCAAGCCGCGCACCCTCGAGCAACACGTCGCCGCCAGTTGCGGCCACCGCCATCGCAAATGTGCCCGTCTCGATACGATCGGGCAGTACAGTATGCACGGCGCCTTCGAGGCGGTCGCGGCCCTGGATGCGGAGCACGGATGTACCGATGCCCTCGACTTTCGCGCCCATCTTGCTGAGGCACGTCGCGACGTCGCCGATTTCCGGTTCGCGCGCAGCATTCTCGATCACCGTATCGCCCTTGGCCAGCGCAGCCGCAAGCAAGACGTTATGGGTCGCCCCGACCGAGACTTTCGGAAAGACGATGTGCGCACCCCGAAGCCCCTTCGGTGCCTTGGCGACGACATAGCCGCGATCGATGTCGATCTCGGCCCCGAGTTCCTTGAGGCCCATGAGATGCAAATCGACCGGCCGCGTGCCGATCGCACAGCCGCCAGGCAACGACACTTTCGCCTCTCCCATCCGCGCGATGAGGGGCCCAAGCACCCAAAAACTCGCGCGCATACGCGAGACCATTTCATAGGGCGCCGTCGTATCGACGATGTCACGCGCCGTGAGATGGATCGTATCGCCAAGATGAGTCACTGGCCCCGGACGCTTGCCATCGACGGCCAGATCGACGCCATGGTTGCGCAGAATCCGCACCAGAAGATTGACGTCGGCAAGATTGGGGACGTTCTTCAGCGTCAGCCGGTCTTCGGTCAAAAGGCTCGCGATCAAGAGCGGCAGCGCCGCATTCTTGGCGCCGGAAATCGGAATGGTCCCGCGAAGCTGCCGGCCGCCGACAATTCTGATCCGATCCATGAATTCCAATCGTCTCCGTGTGGGATGATCGCACGAATCGGAGCAATGCCCGAGTTCGCGTGATTATCCGTTGCGCATGACCGTCGGCAAGCGGCTTTTAAAGCAGAAGCAAGCCTAGACCCCGTGTTCGTCCGACGGATCGTCCATAGACGGCTCCCGAACATCTTCTTTGTGACGGCGCGCCGCAGCCTTGCGGCGTTTCAGGTTCGCGCGAAGCTGCTCCGCAAGCCG
>CAYYDL010000434.1:0-4111 GCA_964470545.1 uncultured Hyphomicrobium sp.
GTTCGGTGCTCGGCCTTTGGGTCGCGTCATCCAGGAATACATCAAGAAACCGCTCGCGGAAGAGCTGCTGTTCGGTAAGCTCGAGAACGGTGGAACGGTGAAGGTTCTGGTGGCCGGCAAGGGCGAGGATCGGACTTTGACGTTCGATTTCCTGCCGCTCGATCCTTCGAAGAAAATGAAGACACCGGAAGACGAAGAAACCGACGACGACGGTCCGCAGCCGGTTCTCGCGGACGCGACGCCAAAGAAGGCGCTGCCGGGTCCGAAGGACAAGAGTGACAAACCGAGCGGATCGGGCGCGGTGCCGAGCGTGCCGCGGAAGAAAAAGGAAGATTAATTTCGACGGCGCGGCCTAACAACCGCGCCGTTCTTCATTTAGCGATCCGAGCAAGTTATGCGAGCGCTGCTTTCAGCTTTTCGGCGTTGGCCGCGAGCACAGCGGGGTCTTCCATTTTGCGGGCATGCAATTGCAGCGGCTGCCCTTCGTAACGTGGCATGATGTGAAAATGCAGGTGGAAGACGGTCTGACCGCCAGCCGGCTCGTTGAACTGCGCGATGCTGATGCCGTCGGCGTTGAATGCTGCCTTTGCGGCAACGGCGACCTTCTGGACGAGCGGAATGACCTTGGCGAGCACTGCCGGGTCTGCGTCGAGAAGATTACGCGAGGCAGCCTTCGGAACGACCAGGGTGTGGCCGTCTGATTGAGGCATCACGTCCATGAAGACGATGGCGTCGGCGTCCTCGTAGACCTTGTGGCAGGGAATCTCGCCGCGCAGGATTTTCGCGAAGATATTCGAGTTATCGTACGACATGGCGGAGTTCCCATCGGAAAAGGCAATCAAGCCTCGTCTTTGCGATAGGGGCCCATTTCGGTCAAGTCGGCATTCATTTCGGCGATCGCGCCACGCTCCTGGATCAGGAAGCGTTCGACGGCACGACGCAGTGACGGATCGGCGATCCAGTGGGCGGAGTGCGTCTCAACCGGCAAGTAGCCGCGGGCAAGTTTATGCTCGCCCTGGGCTCCCGCCTCGATGCGGGACAGCTTATTCGCAATGGCGTAATCTATAGCCTGATAATAGCAGACCTCGAAGTGCAGCGCCGGGTGGTGCTCGATGGCGCCCCAGTAACGGCCATAGAGGCAGTCGCCGCCGATGAGGTTCAGGGCACCGGCGATATACCGACCGTTGCGCTTCGCCAGGACGAGCAGGCAACTCTCTGGCATCGTTTCGCCGAGCAAAGAAAAGAATGTTCGGTTGAGATAGGGACGGCCCCATTTGCGGTTTCCGGTGTCCATATAGAATGCGAATATCGCGTCCCAATGGTCTTCTGTGATGGCACTCCCTGAAACCTGTTCGATCTCGATGCCAGCTGCCAATGCCGTCTGACGCTCTTTCCTCACAGCCTTTCGCTTGCGGGAAGCGAGCCCCGCAAGAAAGTCGTCAAACGATCCGTAGCCCTGGTTCTGCCAATGGAACTGTTGGCCGACTCTCGTGAGAAAGCCGAGTGCTTTTAGGCGCGCTGCCACCTCGCCGTCGAGAAACGTCAGGTGGACCGACGAGAGTCCGCCCTGTCTTGCGACTTCGACGGCGGCTGCCGCCAGAAGCTGCTCGTCACTGCAGGCCTTGGGTCCGGGCTTTACCAACAGGCGCGGGCCGGGGACCGGTGTAAACGGGACGGCGATCTGCAGCTTTGGGTAATAGCGGCCGCCGGCCTGCTCGTAGGCGTCCGCCCAGCCGTGATCGAAGACATATTCGCCCTGGCTATGCGATTTGACATAAGCGGGCGCGGCAGCGGTGATGTTGCCGCTTTCGTCGTTGATCACGAGATGACGCGGCAGCCAGCCGGTTTGGCGGCCGACGGTGCGGGACTCTTCGAGGGCCTTCAGGAAGGCGTGACTCACGAATGGATTGAACGCGCCGGGATCGGGATTAGCACAGGCATCCCACTGGGCGGCGTCGAGCGTCGCAATCGAAGGGACGAGTTTTACCGTAGTGTCGGGAAAGATCGGCATCTCAATCGTTGTCGTGCAAGCCCCAAGTCTATGCAACTTCCTGATATGGGATCAAAGCGATCCCAAGACAGAGCAGACCTGCATGCGGCGCGCGATGTCGCGGGGCCGCTCAGGGGCGAAAGCCTTCGAAGATCATGGCGTCCGACCATTTCTCGGCGATCTGGCGCTGTTTTTCGGTGCGGACCGTCCACGCGATAACGGGAGTGTTCGAGACACGCCGGACAAATTCAGTCACGGGCGTTGGCAGGGCGTCGACCTCGTAGGAGAAAAAATCAGGTGCTACGGGCCCTGACTCGAGCAGGTTTCGCAACGCCTCTGCGCGCGCCTTGCCGATCTTGCGCAGCCACCAGCCGGAGCCCCGATATCCTCCGGAATCGATTCCGCGCGGAATTTCCGGGGCGAGGCGGCGCGCTACGGTCAATACAGAGGGATCGAATGAAATGAGCGCAAGGGGCCCCTGGTACTTTCTGACAAGAGCGGCGGTGTTTGCGATGAAGCGCTCGTCGGGGGGATCCCATTCGCTCTTGATTTCAACATAGAGTGGAACGCGGCCTGAAACGAGATCGAGAAGTTCCGCGAGCGTCATGATCGGCGCGCCGCCGATTCGATGGCACAACGACTTCAGATCGCTTTCTTTCAGATCGGCGACGGCCTTCGGCGATTTGATGAGTCGGCGTAGGGCCTGGTCGTGAAATACAACCGGAACGCCGCTCTTCATCGGTCGAATATCGCATTCAATGCCGTAGCCTGCAGCAATTGCCGCTTCGAAGGCAGGAGCCGTGTTTTCCACGATTTCGCGCTTGATGTCGTGGAGGCCACGGTGGGCGATCGGGCGCAGGAATTTGGAGCGATCGAACACAGCGTCAGCGGATCTTGAAAATGGCGTCGATCTCGACGCAGGCGTTGAGTGGTAGACTGGCGACGCCGACGGCCGATCGCGTGTGGCGGCCGGCATCTCCCAACACCGCTACAAGCAAGTCGGATGCGCCGTTGATCACTTTCGGCTGGTCGGTGAAATCCGGCGCCGACGCAACGAAGCCCGTCAACCGTAAAACCTGGACAACGCGGCTCAGATCGCCGAGCGCAGCTCTCGCTTGCGCCAGCAAGTTGAGCGCACAATGGCGAGCCGCTTCCTGACCCTCCTCGATCGAGACGCCGGCGCCGAGCGCGCCGGTCAAAATCTTGCCCGTGCCGTCCTTGGCGACCTGTCCGGAGATGAAGAGTTGATCGCCCGAGAGAAGGTAGGGGACGTAATTGGCGACGGGTTGGGGTGCTTCGGGAAGTTTCAAACCCAGTTCCGCGAGCCTTTGGTCGATGACGCTCATTGCGAGATTACCCGATGTTTAGGATTGTTCCCGAGCTTGTGGCCGCGGGGACGCCTCTTTGCAATGCTTTATCTGGGGCTCCGATTGCTGTAGATAACGATATTCTGACGGGAGAGTGAGTTAAGCCGATGATGACGCGTTCTGGCTACGCCTTATTGGGGCTACTCATCCTCACACCGGAGGCTGCTATCCGGTCCGCGTCAGCAGCGGAGCTTGCGCCCTTTGCGCCGCATCGTGCGATCTATGACCTTTCGCTCGGAGATGCAACGGCGGGCTCGGGTGTTACCGGGATCACCGGCAGGATGGTCTACGAGCTCAATGGCTCGCCGTGCGCCGGCTATACGCAGAACATGCGCTTCGTCACGGTGATGACGAACCAGGATGGTGCGGACACCGTCAGCGACCTCAGGAATTCGAGCTGGGAAGAGGCTGACGCCAAGAAGCTGACATTCTCGTCGACGCAATATCAGAATGACGAATTGGCAGACGCGAGTCAGGGCGATGCGCTGCGAACGAAAGGTGCGACGCCGGTCGTCGGCGTCGATCTCGTGAAGCCTGCAAAAAAGCGCGTGTCTCTGCCGACGGACATCTATTTTCCGATGCAGCACGCATCGACATTGGTGCAGGCCGCCAAGAGCGGCGTGAAGATGTTCACGGCCAATCTCTACGATGGCTCGGAGAAGGGCGAGAAATATTACCTCACCAATACGATCATCGGTAAAGCGTTCGGAACGGGGACCAATGCGTCTCCCGGTAATTTCAAAGGCTCGGATCG
>CAYYDL010000435.1:0-10119 GCA_964470545.1 uncultured Hyphomicrobium sp.
GTCTGCAACCCAACCGTTGAAGTTGTCGTACCCATCGTCGTCCAGCCAGTCGTAAACTTGGAACAGATTTTCCAATACTGGCTTATCCTGTCGCACGAGGTAGGGAGCCGCAGTTTCATATATCGCGTCATTCAACGGAGCATCTTTCCAGCCCGTTTTGTATTGGATCATCGGCCACATCTTGTCGCTATCAGCGTGAACGCCGTATCCCAGATAGTGGAAAGGATTTGCACCCGCGCTGTCCTGATCCCCCTTCTGGTTTTTTAGTTTGTGTATTTGAACACCAAAGACGCCCATTCCCTCTTCGATGCTTTTGAAGATTTCATAATCAACCCAACGTCGCTGATAAGTCTCGGCCCCAATAAGAACACACGTGACCGAAGCTCCGTTTAGGCCTCCATTAATTAGGCGCTTAACGGCAAGGTCGCCTTCTTTCTTGGCCTTCTCTTCGAGAGACCCATCAAAAAACCCGGCCGCCAAACGGCTATCCTTTGTCACCCAATGATTTTTGATTTGTTGGGCGCGCCAAATGTCGCGCTGATAGTGAAAACTAAAAAAAACGCGACGAACGGTTGTGCCCATCAAACCAACTCCAGCTACAAAAGACTGAGCCCAGATGAAGGCGTGGCGAATTTGGAATTGACGCGGAAGACCGTTAACGCAACGCATCGGCCTACACGGGATCGCGAGCCGGAAAACGTCTCTATTAACTTCTACGGGTTCCTATGTCCGATCTAATCTGGTGTTTCGCTACAAGTCATCCCTCAAAAAACAAGCGGCTGGACTCCAGCCCAATAATGTTCACTATTTGTTCCCATCGTCAAGATGGGAGCCGCCGCGATGTACGTCGTGTTCGCCGAGGAATTGGACGAAGCCCAGGACACCAAGGGCCACCTTGTCGAGACCCTCGAGGAAGCATTCGCCCAAATCGTCCACCGCTGTTGTTACATGCACCATTTCGAGCATGAGAAAGACGGCTGGCGCCTAGTCCTGACCGACATGGAGCGGCCGGAATGCAGCCCGGAGCCCATCCGCACCGACTATGACCGCCCTCGGGACGCCAAGCATGACCTGATCGCCCAGGCCGTGGACGGGCGGCTCAAGGGCCACGTCGCGATCAGCTATGAAGATTTTGAGCGGGGCCGCAGGCGGTCGGCGTGACCGATGGCCAGGGAAATGGTGCCAATCTGGAATGTTACTGTTCATGCGGCCCACCTTCCAGAAATCAACCCGACATGGCTTTGGGTCCATTGCGAAGACCCGCATTGTGGGCACGCACGAGCGCTGCCCTTGGTGCCGTGGATCATCAGGTGGGGCATCGCCCGCAAAGATGTTTGCAAGGCTATGCGCGCCAGCTTCTATTGTAGCGTATGCGGTCGAAAAGGCTGCCATTTTGGCAGGCCGCTTCTGGCCGGCGAAGGAATTGAAGCATTTCCGCCGCTCGGGCTGCACATTAGGATCAACGGCCCACGCAGATGGGACGAGACATATCCTGATGCCGAAGAGAGAAATCGAGCCGAATATCTGGCGCGGTATCCTTCCGGCGATGCCATAACAGATTTTGTGGATCACGTTACGGGACCAGCGCAGATGTGCGGTAAATTTACAGCGATGGCATCATGGGCTGAGGTGGTCGCATTCACCCAACCGCTAACCCGCGATCAAGTGAAGGAGAGCGATAACGACAGGATCGTCACTTTCCGCGTCATGTCCAATCTGCCGGTGATTATCTGGGATCCAGCCGAAGGGAAGCGCCGCGTGGTGGCGATGCGTTGGGGCTGGCCCAGCCCGAAGGATTGGAAAGTGCCACAGCCCATCCATGCTCGCGCCGAAAGCATTGATGACCCCAAAAAAATCTTCGCGCGGCCCTTCCGGTCAGGTCAACGCGGGATCGTGATTGTCAAAAATTTCAATGAAGCACCGGACGTCCCCGGCCCGACCGTGCAACACACCATCACGCCCGGTGACCAGGGCGTTATCGGCATTGCATTCGTGTGGAAAGAATTCGAGTTGGCGGACCTGCCCGGGACATTGCGCGCTTGCGTCATGGTCACGGTGCCGGCCAATCAGCTCATTGCGACACTGCCCACGGACCGGATGCCTGCCGTCTTGGCAGACGAGGAATGGGCGACGTGGCTTGGCGAGACTGGCACCCCCGCCGAAGCTAAGGCATGTTTGAAAACTGTCGAAGGCGTTAACTGGAAATTGGCACGCGAAGACCGGCCAAGAGGCAAGCCTACCGTAAGAGAGCCGGGTGGGTTACTCTAAAACCCAGGTGCATGGGGAATGGGATGAAGCGGGCGGTCGAAATCGTCCTGGGCTTGGTGTTAGGCGTGTTCGTCGCGTTTCTCGTCTATGAGACACGTCGCGTGCTCCATGCGCGCAGCGACACACCCGTCCTGATGGCGGAGGCGCTGGCCAAAGCTGATGCCCAGATCAAAACGCTACCGCCTGAGCGTGCCCGTATGCTGGTCATGGTGGAAGACCCCACCTTCTGGACCAATGATGGCACCGATTTTTTCTCGCCCGGTGCGGGCATGACCACCCTCACCCAGGGCCTGGGCAAGCAGCTCTATTTCCCGGACGGGTTTAAGCCCGGTTTCCGGAAGATCGAGTTGATCCTGATCGCCAAATTCGCCACCGCGCCGATGGAGAGCAAGACCGACATATTGCGCGCTTCCATGGCCTTGGCCTATCTTGGCCACGACAGCCAAGGCGACATTGTGGGCTTTACCGAAGGTGCCCGGCGTTGGTTTAGCAAAGACTTGAATGCTCTCTCCGATGACCAGTTCCTAGCCCTGGTCGCCATGCTTCCAGCACCCAACGCTCTCGATCCCGTGCGCCATGCCGCCGCCAACGCCGAACGTGTGGCGCGTATCAAGCGGCTTCTCGCCCATCAATGCACGCCCTTGGGCGTGACCGACTGGATGCTGGAAGGCTGTCGCGCAGCATGAAAAATCTTCACTGGGCTGTTTTTCTAGCGATGGCGCTGGTCACAGCTTCGCTCGAATACGCCCGCTATCAGGCCACCCGCATCTGCGAACGTGCCGGTCATGTTCTGCAGGAAGATCAGCGCGACTTGCGGCTTAACGCTGATGGCGTGATCGACGGCAATGTCATGCCGCTCGATTGCGGCGACTGGTGGAGCAGACAGTGAAGTCTCACCGCGCGAAAATTGCTCTTGGCCTTTGGCTCCTATTCACGGCCTGGCAACTCTGGTCTTTGACCGCAATTCAAGCACAGGGCTGCGCTTATGCCTATACAGCCGAGCGCTATGCTACCGGATCGCGAGACGTAAAGGTTCGGTCCTGTCCCTAACCGAGCGGCGGCCCGTCATCGAGCGAGCTTGTCGAGTGCCGCGCGGTCCGTGTCATTCACGGTGTCCCAGAGGCGCGACTCGCCGCAGCGATCATTCACGTAATAGGCGCCCGGCGCGGCCTTTGCCACCCAGCCGGTGCCGGGGTTGAGGAACATGAGATATTCCCGGAGCGCGCCCACATCAAAACCGCTGCCGTCGCGTTCGGTGAAATAGGAAATGTATTTAGGTGCCTTTCCCTTGAACACCCGGTCCACCCGGAACTGATAAAGCGCGCCGGGCTTTTTCTGCTCCGGATTTTTGCCGGTGAGCGGCATGTCCAGGGCGGATACCACATTCCCCCGTATCACCAGGGCAGAAGCACGGAATTCCTTCGCCAGGGCCGGTTTGGCATGACCTCCACAATCCGCCCTTGCACCGTCCGGCGTGAAAAGCAGGAGCGCGGCAACACCGAAACCGGCAAGGGATGTCAGCGAATCCATGGTACCGTCAAATATCGTATCAGCGTGCCTTGGCAGGCGTTTTCGCGGCAGGCTTGACAGCCGGAGCATTTGACGAAGGCGCGGGACCGCCGAGCGTCTGTGCCGGTCCGTCCATCTTGGCTTCCACCTGATACACGACATGCTGCTTGTTCACCATTCCCTGCGCGACGCAGAGGATGGCCTTGAGGGAATTCAACTCCTTCCCGTCCAGGAAACAAAAGCCTTCCGCGCCTTCGATGACGGATGGCGTGCCGTTGGCGGTAAAGGCGGGAAGATAAAGCCGCTTGACCGGCAGGGTGATGAATTTAGGATCGCTCTTGCGGTCCAGCACATCGCCGCCAAAGCCCAGCACGCTCTGGCCGGGGACGATGAACTGCACCACTTCATGGTTGCCGGCTAGCGCCGACAGGCTCACGCCCTGGCAGGTGATCGGCGCGCTTGGCGCGTTGGTGAGGTCTTCGTTGGGCGCGCCCTGTTTCACCGAGGAATTGGCGCAGCTTGATTTATAAAGCGTGGTCTGGGCGAAAGCACCGCTGCCAAGGCCCACTGATACCGCCATGGTTGCCAGCGCCAGGACTTTAGAAGAAAGCATTTCTCCCCCTACCCATGCCGGGTGGACCTTAGCACAAGGGACTGGCTTCCGTCTCAGCCTGTGTAAAGGGCTGGGGGTTCACTTCTTCCAAACCTTATTTACAATTTTGGCTGCCTGTGCAGCCTTATCATAGGGAAAAAAGCGTGCGTAGTGAGCAGCTACGACATCCGGTGTTGCTTGGATTGAATAGCTAGCCAGTTCGTACGAACCAGTCTGCTTGACAACATGTGTCGCAACCACGTCCCGAACACCATGCGGACCATGAGGAAGCAACCCCCTGATCGCACCCTTGCCGGTATAGGGATTTTTGATTCCGTATCGTTGAATCGCCACCTTCCAAGCATCACAAAAGGCCGTTTGGCTGAATTCCTGATTTTTGATTTTCAACCGATGCAGTGAACGGATAAAAAACGTTCCTGGATCGGGGTTATCTTCTAGCAGCGTTGGCCTGTGACATTCGATGTAATCGTCAATCATTGTATATAGCCCAGCGGTATTGGGGAGGCATATCCGATATGGCTTTTTATCGAAAAAGGTCGAATAGTGGTTTTTGAAGGCTTGATAAGGGATGAAAACCTCCCAAGCTTTTTCCCGATCATTCCATCGAAGCTCACCTCGCAGCGCCATCAAGAGTTGACGCTCGCTTCTAGGTTTTGCGTTTTTCTTTGAAAATAAAAGCTGGCGGAGGTTCTTCTGTCGGAGACCCAAATGCATACCCAGCCGCAACATCAAATACGCACGGGTAGCCTCAGCGGCCTCAAGAGGAAGCCTCTTGCGATTCGGCATCCGCCGCAGAATTTCGTCGGCTATTTTTCGGTATTCAACGAGGGGGCTCTTGGTATCTAAAACCGGCAACAGGGCGTAAAAAGGGTCTCGGTGGCACTTGGCGACTCTCTTAACGTCGCGCAACCTGCTCCTTCCATGCTGGAATGCCGATTCACATGCGGTGTTCCAATCGGAACGAGCTCGGGCGATTTCTCTCCGCGAAATTATATTGGGTATCGCCACCACGCGATCTAATAACTGTGGATTTTGGCGCAACCAACCAATTGCCGGCCTTGTCAAGGCAAGAAGGTCCGACAGAAGGTTCACTTCGCTCAGGGTGTAGAAGCCGCGGCGCTTCTCTGCCCAAACGAGATACCAGTCCCAAATGCCTGGGAAGACAAGAAGTGCAAGGGTCATTCGGTCGGGAGAAATGCCCAATCCCTTTAGCACCGAATTCGGGGAGGCAACCAATGCACCGAACATTAGCCCTAGATGGCGCATCTTCATAATTGCGGTCGTCGGGCTCCACACGTAGTATCTCTTGAAGCCAGTCTGCGACAGTTTAGAGGTTTTGAATTTGATCAAAGCCTCCATTTCGTCTGCAAACCGACGCGGTGCTTCGACGATATCCGTTTGAATTTGGCCGCGGCGCAGGGTGCGGGGACGTTTCGCCTTTTTGATGAGAGGGCTTGCTGAGCGGCGGCTGCCGAGGCTTGAAAAGTGTACCGCGTAAGGTTGCCAATGCGCTTTGCTCATGTAGCGCGAAAAGTCCGCCTCCTCCGCAAACACGTTTGTCCGCACCCAAGCGAGAATCTCGAGCTGTTCCGCTGTGGGTCTCACGACGAAGTTTTTGGGCAAATGCCAACGGAGGACCCGCTGCTGAGCTCCGGAAAATTTCTGCCCTAGAACGCGCCGAATAAACTCGTACTGATCTACGGGGAGTGTCTTTGTGAAATAGCCGGTTGGCAGTCCATATCGCTTTTCAATATCGCCCAATGCATCCAGGCTGGATCCCCAATTCGGAGAGTAATTGGCAAGTTGCCACTGCCGTATGGTCTGTGGCCCGATGCGCCTCCCAGATTGTTTGAGAATGCGATATAAGCTGCGCGCTGTATCGCCATGTTTTCTCATCTGGATGTTCAGGGCCCTGCTGAAGTCGGTTGGAATGGCTTTTGTCATTGCGGGCGCCCTCAAAGCTTTTCAATAGCTGCTGAAGCAATTTGACCAACGGCCGCGATCAACGCCACCCATACCGGTATCCATTTGGGCTTAAACATGAGGTAATGCCCCTCATTTGACGCCATTGTTATGACTCCGGGTGGAATACCGTAGAAGTCCGTTTCTCTCTGGTCTTGAAGCGTTTTAGGTCCGTCCTTTGCGCATCGCTAATCAGCCCAATTTCCACCTGACCCTGTGGCTAAAACCGTGCTAAAACCCGCCCGAGAGAAATTGATGAAGCCCTTCCTATACATTTCGATGCTGTGTCTCGGCCTGGCCGCCTGCGCCACCGGCCCGGGTTTTCCCGTTGCGCCGCCTACCCCCGATGTGACCACCAAGCCCGGTTTCATTGGCACCTGGGAAAAAACCAGCACACCGGCTTGTGCGGGATTTCCGCAGAAGGTCGTGATCAGCCTGGCCAATCGACGCCATGCCAAGATCGCTTTCGTCGCCGCTGCCGATGACACCTTCAAGGACGCCTGGACTAAGCGGGGCGAAGATGATGCTCAGGTGGCGAATTATTGGGCGGACGACGATACGTTAGATTTCACCCAGGACCATTTCTGGCTCGCCAATCCCAGTTCTATGGTCTATTCGCACCCCGGCCCGGATGGCATGGATAGCTGCTCGTTTCTCAAATCCGGCCCCGGCGTGATCCGCCCGGCGTCATAGTGGCCTTGCGAATCTGCTTTGATTTTCCAGATACTTCCGACCTCACTCATTGGAGGAAGCCATGCGTAGTGCACTAGCCACCTCAATTTGTCTCGCCCTGGCCATCACATTGACACCCGCTTTCGCTGCCGGTGGCCCCTACGAAATGGACAGCAAAGGGAATTGCCACGACAGTTCTGGAAAGTTCGCGAAAAAGACGCTGTGCGCCGCTGCTGCACATACGTACAAGCTTGACGCAAAGGGCGGCTGCCACGACGAGACTGGCAAGTTCGCAAAGAAGGACTTGTGCAAGGGCTGAGGCGGTCAGCCGGCATCGGACCGAGCTGTGATTGAGCGTGATATCTGGGCCGCTGCCCACAAGATGATTGATATGTTCGGCTTGGAGGCTGGCTGGCGCGCAGGGCTCCGCGCCGATCATCTACTCGAACAAGGCGACATAGAAGGCTGCAACGTCTGGAAAAGGATCGTCGCCGCGATCAGGGAGCTACAGAAGGACCAGCCCGGCGGAGTGACCACACATTAGGCTGTTTTTGTCACCTCGTTCGTGCGGTTAGTCCGCAGCATCCAACCAACGCCACAGAAACCCAAAAGCATTATCATCCATGTGGCAGGTTCCGGCACCGCGTCAAACACCGGGTCCAGCCGGCCGCCGAACGCGAATTCGGTCTGGCCATTTGCTAGTGCAGCATTTAGGTCCGCGATAAAAGCGGCATCTAGCGTAATAGTTTTAAAAGTGTAGCTGTCCGCGTCAGTGTAAAGCTGTGAGCCGTAAAAGGTGCCAGAGCCAAGGTCGGTCCAAATGTCCCCGCGTTGGGTGCCTGTGGCTTCAAGTTCGTCAAACGGCGTAGAAACGTCGTACATCGAGTACAGCACGTTGGGGGAACCATCCAACACGGTCGCGGTGCTGAGAGTAAGGACCGTGAAGCTGGCCGAAGTAATCGGTCCCTTCAACTTGCCAATATCCCAAACGAAAAAGTCGTGAGCCTGATCGGTGCCGCCATCGGAGCTGCCCACATAGTAGCTAGGGTTGTTCGCATCATGACGACCAGCTTGTCCCCCATAAGCCAGCCACCAACCCTCAGACACAGGATTGAGAGTGCCTTGATCGGTGACTAGGACGTTGCGGGAATCGGGGCCATCCTGAAAAATATACGCTTTGGCCGGCCCTGCAACTGAGAGGACCGCTCCCCACAAAATTGCGCCAATGGCGATACTCTTTCTCATGGCACCCCCGTAAAACAGGCCCAATCAAGCCTCTTTGTGAGACGTTAAGTTGCCCTCAGCCGGAGTCAATGCGGCAAACGCGGATTAACCATCCCTGCTTGCGCCAAATTCTGGAAATTGTGCCCGTCACCAGGATGACGGCCAGCGGGGGGCTAATCAGGGTCGTTTTTTCTAGGAGTAGCGGTGAACGACCGACAAAAAACCTGGCCAAAATGAAAAACCGATGCCGGCGCTGCAGAGCTTTCCCCCTTCGTCGCGCTGGTATCCTGAGTACTCATCCAATTGCCGCAAAACCGAACCACTACCGTTAGCGACCATGCGGAAGGGATTACGCTGCTTTTGAAGTTAGGTCACCGAGTCTGAGGTGACCGATATAATCTGCCCACCAGATCATCATTTTCACGCGCTCTTCCCAGTGTTCGCCTCGAGCGTAGGCGCGACGGACGTCATCGCTTTCCACATGCGCTAGCTGGCGTTCGATGGCGTCTGGATTCCATTTGCCCGACTCGTTCAATAGGGTCGAAGCAGTCGCTCGGAACCCATGCGGCGTCATTTCCTCCTTGCCGTACCCGAGGCGACGTAGTGCTGCGTTCATAGTCACTTCAGACATCGGCTCTCGGACGGTCCGAATGGATGGGAAGACTAGTCGGCCCTGCCCCGTTATCGTGCGAAGGTCCTTGAGAATCGCGATGGCCTGCGGTGGCAGGGGAATCCGATGTGGACGGCGCATCTTGGTATGTTCGGCAGGTATCGACCAAACTGCTCCTGCCAGATCGAACTCCGTCCATGCGGCGTGCCGGAGTTCCCCGGGGCGTGGAAATAATAGCGCCATTAGCTCCAGGGCTGCACGTGTGGTTGGCTGTCCTTCGAATGCTGCGAGAGCCTTCAATAGTCCAGCAAGTCCTTCAGGGGTAGTCAAAGCGGCCCGGGGTTTATGGCGGGGCGCCATCAACGCCCCTTTCAGCGCGTAGGTAGGATCTTGAGCTGCGCGAGCAGTCGCGATGGCATACCGGAAGACGCAGCTGATGGTACTACGTAGCCTTTGAGCTGTATCCAGCCGCCCCCGGGCTTCAACCCTTCTCAGGACCGCCAAGACCTCAGCCGGCAAAATCTCGGCAATCGGCCGAGTGCCAATAATCGGTCTCGCGAAATCAATAAGCCAGCGCGCTTTAGAAACCGTAGCTTCGGCTCGTCCCTCCCGCTCGTATTTAGCGAGATATTCATCGGCGATCAGATCAAAGGTGTTTCCAGCCACCAGATTGCGAATCACTTTGTCTAGCTTGGCCTGAACCGCGGGATCACGACCGGAAGCCAAAAGCTTCTTGGCCTCCATCAGCCGTTCCCGGGCCGTTGCTAGGGTCACCTCCGGATAGGCGCCCAGCGCCAAGGTCTTTTGCTTTCCCTGGAAGCGATAGTTGGCCCTCCAAAGTCTACCGCCAGATGGGGTCACCAGAAGATATAGATTTCCCCCGTCCGACAGCTTTCTGGGACGCTCTGAAGGCTTCGCATTGCGAATGGCGAGATCAGTCAGCGCCATGATGGTATCTCGTTTCGAGCGAGCACTCGGATACCATCAAAAGTACCAGCAAATTTCACGACTGCAGAGGAACAAAGGCGAACTGCACCGAACGTATCAACAACTTAAGTTTTTGATTGTGTTTCGGATCTTGAACACCGCCGAACGCGTGCGAACAAACGCGAACGGGAAGATGGTGCCCAGGGACAGAATTGAACTGCCGACACGCGGATTTTCAGTCCGCTGCTCTACCAACTGAGCTACCTGGGCCCATGAGGGTCCGGCTTCTTAGAGGACGGCCCGCTGCCTGTCAAAAGCCCCTATTTGTCTTCTT
>CAYYDL010000436.1:0-3781 GCA_964470545.1 uncultured Hyphomicrobium sp.
GACGCCAGAAAGGCCGACTAACAGGCTTGCGGTCATCTTAGCCAGAGCCTCCAAAACGCCATCGAAACGCGAGCGGCCGGCGCAGGTGCGCCGGCCGGATCATTACCGCACCAGCGGATGGTCTCAGTATGTCGTCACCCAGCAGCCGTGGTAGCCCTGCGCTTTGAGCTGCACACAGACATTGCTCGCCTGCTCTCTCGAACCGGGTGGTCCGACGACAAGCCGGTCATATACGCCTTTCGAGAGGTTCGCCGAAGCAATATCCGGCGTCTTGCCGGCCAGCGCGGCCGAATATTTCTGCTGCATGTCCGCAAACCGCTTCAATGCGTCGATGCGACTGCTCGACGAATGCGGAATGGACGCAAGAACGGCGACGAAACCCGTGCCTCCACCGGATGATGTTACCGGCGGCGCAGCGGCGGTCGCGTCGGTCTCGACCGTCGGTTCGGCGCGGGCCACCTTTTTGAACTTCTTCTTCGGCGGCGGCGGAGTGGCATCGTCAGCCGAATTGATCGTATTGACCGTTGCCATCTTGACCGGCTTCGTCTTCTGAACCGGTGGCGAGTCATCGGCGTTCAGAGTTTTTGGCCGAAGCGGTGGACTATCGGGAGTTGCCGGGGGTGGCCCTCCGCCACCGCCTTGCTGACCGAAGACGTCAACGAGAGATGTTCCCGGGACGCCCGTGTCACCCGGCGGAGGGCTTGGAGCCTGATCCTGCGTCGGTGTCGCGGGCGGCATGATCGAGCCGTCGCGGCCAACGACGAGAGTCGACACTTTGCGCGGACCGCCATCGTCAGGCGCCGAATCGGACGCGCCATCCGACGTTCCGGCCGACGAGCCGTTCGCCTCGTCCGCTGACGCAGAGGACGTGCCGTCACCCAGGCGCCCCATGATCTTGGTATCGGAATAGGGAAACTGCTTGCCTCCGGCGTCTGCCGGCTTCGTCTTAGCGGCGAAGTCGTCGCTTTTGACGACCGGAGGCGTGCCCGTCGGCGCGCCGCCGCCTGCCAGCTTCTTATAGCCGTAGGCCATGCCGCCGCCGATCACGATGGCGCCGACCAAGGCCGCAAGGATCATGATGGGACGACGCCCACGCGGCGCCTCCTCCTCATCCTCGTATTCCTCGAACTCTTCGTCATTGTAGATGGGCTCGAGCTCGCCCCCGTCCGGCTGCCCAAAACCGAGTTGCGGATCGGTCTGGTGCTGCTGGTAGGGGTCGCCGCCAAAGTTGTCGTGGGGCCCCGCCCAATCGGCCGCGCTCAGCTCGTTCTCTTGATATTGCTGCTGGCCGTATGTCGGCGCAGGTTGCGCCTGCGGGGACGCAGGATAAGGCTGCGCGCCGTAAGAGCCCGGCTCGAAGCCACGCGATTCAGCGTTGCGCGCCGGCCCTTGCGGAGCCAACGGCTGTTGCTGCGGAGCTGCAAAGCCCGGCGCGGGCTGTTGGCGTTGGGTGTAATTCGGCCGGGAAGGTGGAACGTAGGGCTCGAATTGCGGCGCATACGGGTCCGCCTGCCCCGCGCCAGCGTCCTGCGGATATCCGCCATAGCCGCGGTTTTCCGGCTGCGGCTCGGTCCACTGGCCATATGGCGCGGGCTGATGCTGCTCCGGCTGCGGCTGGCCGTAGCCCGGCTGCGGATAATTCGGATAACCGGGCGCCGGCTCCTGCTGCGGAGGCCAAGCGTTTGCCTGCTGCTGTGGACGGCCCGTCTGCGGCTGCGACTGCGGATTGACCCAGGACGGCTGGCCGTTGCTCGTCTGCGTTGCGGGGCGGGCGAGCGGTCGGCCCGCTTTCGGCCCGGGAAATGCGTTCTGCGAGGACATCGCGGAAACCCCCTATCGTGGGGCGCAATCAGTGGTTGCGCCTAATCGTCTATTCGAGACTTTAGCGCATCGCATCGGGCGCCTCGACGCCGAGGATCTCTAGTCCCGATTTTATCACCGTCTTTGTTGCATAAATCAGCGCGAGTCTGGCTGATGTCGCAACCCCGTCATTTGACTGGATAAATCTCAAATGTGGCGAATCGTTGCCTCGCGTCCATTGGCTGTGGAGAGCGCTGGCGAGATCGTAGAGATAGAATGCGATCCGATGCGGCTCGTGCGCCGCCGCAGCTCCTTCGATCAGCTTCGGGAATCCGGCGAGCCTCTTTACCAAGTCGATCTCGCCTGAATCGGACAAGATCGAAAGATCCGCTTTCTCAAGGGCCGCGGGAGAGACGTCGAGTCCCGGGACCTGAGCGGCGGCATTCCGCAGGACACTTGCGGACCTCGCATGGGCATACTGGACATAGAAAACGGGGTTGTCCTTCGACTGCTCGGTCACCTTCGCGAAATCGAAATCCAGCGTCTCCTGGTTCTTGCGGTAGAGCATCATGGAGCGGACGGGGTCGCGGCCGACTTCATCGACGACATCGCGCAACGTGACAAACGTGCCGGCCCGCTTCGACATCTTGTAGGGTTCTCCGGCTTTGAAGAGCCGGACGAGGTTCACGACCTTGATGTCGAGATCGGCCTTGCCATCGGAGAGCGCAGCGACTGCGGCCTTCATCCTCGGGATGTAGCCGACGTGGTCGGCGCCGAAGACGTTGATCAGATGCCGGAAACCTCGCTGCAGCTTGTCGTAATGATACGCGACGTCGCCGGCGAAATAGGTGTAGCTGCCATCGGACTTCTGGAGCGCGCGATCCTCGTCGTCGCCGAATGCCGTCGATTTGAAAAGCGTTTGGACGCGGTCTTCCCACTCGTCGTCGTCGTGGCCTTTCGGTTTTTCGAGCGTGCCTTCGTAGATGAGGCCCTTCTGGCGCAGCACATCGATGGCGGCCTTCACCTTGTCCTGCCCGCTGGACGTCAGAGACGCTTCGGAGAAGAAGACCTCGTGAGTGATATTGAGAGCGGCGAGATCGTCCTTGATCATCTCCAGCATCTTCGCGATGGCGAATGACCGGACGACCGGCAGCCAACGTTCTTCGGGCATATTGATGAGCGCGTGGCCGTGCTCGGCGGCGAGCGCCGCACCGACGGGCTTCAGATATTCGCCGGGATAAAGGCCTTCCGGGATGGCGCCGATATGTTCGCCCAGCGCCTCGCGATAGCGAAGAAACGCAGAGCGCGCGAGCACGTTCACCTGTCCGCCGGCGTCATTGATGTAGTATTCGCGCGTGACGTCGTAGCCCGCGAAAACCAAAAGATTTGCCAAGGCGTCTCCGAAGACGGCGCCGCGGCAATGGCCGACGTGCATCGGACCGGTCGGATTTGCCGACACGTATTCAACGTTGAGCTTGCCGCCTTGGCCGAGGGAACTGGCACCGTAGCTCGATCCCTCCTTGAGGATCGTCCGGATCAAGTCCTGCCAGACGTCATTCTTGAAGGTGATGTTCAAAAATCCGGGTCCGGCGACTTCGACCTTTGCGACATCGGGCGCCGCCTCGAGCTTGGCTTTCAAGGCTTCGGCAATATCGCGCGGTTTCATTTTCGCGGACTTGGCAAGCACCATCGCCGCGTTGACGGCGACGTCGCCGTGGGTCGCGTCGCGCGGCGGCTCGGCGTCGAAAGTCGGAAACGCAAGATCTGCAGGCAGAACACCTTCCGACTTCAAAGTTTCGAGCGCGGTGGTTACGCGAGCTGCGACATCGGCGAAGAGATTCATGAGAGTCCTTTTGGTGCGCGCTGGCGACTCTCCTTCGTGGAGCCGGCCGCCACCGCGGAAACTTGGTGCACGCTGGCGACTCTCCTTCGTGGAGCCGGCCGCCAGCGCGGAAACTTGGTGCACGCTGGCAACTCTCCT
>CAYYDL010000437.1:0-3677 GCA_964470545.1 uncultured Hyphomicrobium sp.
TGGCGTCGGGCTTGACGAGCTGCAGCCAGTCGAGCGCGGAAGCCGCATCGGCAAGTTCGCCCGGGCCGCCGTCCCAGACGCCCTGGCTGCGGCCAACGCCCCGGAAATTGAAGCGAAGCACCGAAAATCCCCGGGCCGCAAAGGTGTGGTACAGATTGTAGACTACCTGGTTGTTCATCGTGCCGCCGAACTGCGGATGCGGGTGCAGGATGAGCGCGATCGGGCTGTCGCTGTTGCTTTCGTGGTGATAGCGAGCCTCAAGGCGTCCGCCTGGGCCATTTATTATGAGTTCGGGCATCAGAAGATCTCGGTTTTTGTTCGTGTGGGTGTGGCTCTAGGCACTTTCATGCGGCCGGGCTGCGACGTTTCGGCCTTCAAATCCTTGTGGGTCGAATTCTCAATCCTTGACTCCGGCACTCAGGATTTCCATAACTTTAGAACCGTTCGAAATGTAGGGGTTGTCTTCGGTTAACGAAGAGCCCTGCTGGCAGGGCGGCTCTCTTAGCACAGTCCGGGGTGCCGGATGCAAGCTAAGGATGCATGTGTTTGGATTCCGCCGCCATTTGGGGCGACGACAGTCCGGGGATTGAAACGTGGAACTGACGACCAAAGGCCGATACGCGGTCATGGCCATGGCGGATCTTGCCGGTCATGCCGACGAAAGCGCGATACCTTTGTCCGTCGTGGCTGAACGGCAGAGCCTGCCGCTCGCCTATCTCGAACAGATTTTCGTTCCCTTGCGGCGCGCCGGTCTCGTGGAGAGCGCTCGCGGGCGTTCGGGCGGATACCGCCTCGCGAAACCGGCCAGCGAAATTTCCGTAGCCGACGTGATGGACGCAGTCGAAGAGGACACACGGTTCACTCGGTGCTCTCACAACGATCCGCGCTGTTCGGCGGCGACACCATGCGTGACGCATGGGCTCTGGAATGCGCTGAGCGAGGCGACTTGCAAGTTTTTATCGTCGATCAGCCTTGCCGATGTCGTTGCGGGGGGCCGGTATTCGGCGCGTCCCGTACGGCAGGCATCTTTCGCTTCTACCGGGTCGACGCTTCGCCGCACGTACCTCGATTACAACGCCACGGCGCCAATTAGGCCGGAAGCCAAGGCTGCCATGATCGCGGCGTTGGATGTCGTCGGTAATCCGTCATCGGTGCATGCCGAGGGCCGGCGTGCCCGTGCGATCATCGAAAGCGCGCGCGAAAGCGTAGCGCGTCTGGTCGGCGCCAAGCCGTCGGAGATCGTTTTCACCAGCGGCGCGAGCGAGGCCAACACCTGGGCGCTGTCGCAGCCGTGGGCGACCATCCTGACGAGCGGAATCGAGCATGAGTCCGTTCTGGCGCCGGCGCGGGCATCACAGGGCGAGATGGTCTTGCTGCCGGTCGGCTCCGACGGCCGCGTCAACGTCGAGGATGTTGCGGCGTTATTGGAGTCGCGTACCTTTGCTGCTCCAGCGGTTATCGCCGTGCAGATGGCCAACAACGAAACGGGTGTTATCCAGCCCGTTGCCGAGATCGCGGCGCTTGCGCGAACGCACGGCATCAAAATGCATGTCGACGCCGTGCAGGCGGCGGGTCGAATGCGGGTCGATTTCGCAGCGCTCGGTGCCGATACGCTTGCGATTTCGGCGCACAAATTCGGCGGCCCGAAAGGGGTTGGCGCGCTCGTCAATCGTGACCATTTTGACCTTGTGCCGCTGATCAAAGGCGGCGGCCAGGAACGTCGGCGGCGCGCCGGAACAGAGAATATTCCCGCGATCGCGGGTTTCGGAGCGGCCGCCGAAGCGGCGCTTAACGACGTGTCCGCGGTCGATGCCGTCGGTTCCCTGCGGGATGAACTCGAGACGGAACTCAAGCGGATCAGCCCGAACGCAGTGATCGTCGGCAAAGCTGCACCGCGTCTTGCGAACACGACGGCCGTGGCGCTTCCCGGCAAGCTTGCGGAGACTCTCGTCATCCGGCTGGATCTTGCAGGCATCGCAGTCAGCGCGGGTTCGGCCTGTTCGTCGGGCAAAGTCGGTGCGAGCCATGTTCTGGAGGCGATGGGCTTCGGTCCCGATATCGCAGCGGGCACGATCCGCATCAGTCTCGGACCGACCACGACCAAGGACGATATCGCGGCGTTTCTCGCTGTGTGGAAGACGATTGCGGGTGCTCCGGCGCTCGCGGCTTAAAAGATCAGGTTCAAAGGTGCGGCCGAGAGGCAGCGCGTAAGAAAGAGAGACGAGGAAATGGCTGCTGTTCAGGAGACGATCGATCAGGTTCGGAAGATCGATGTCGACCAGTACAAGTACGGTTTCGAGACGCTGATCGATAGCGTTCGGGCGCCGAAGGGCCTCGATGAGACGACGGTGCGCTTCATCTCGGCCAAGAAGGGTGAGCCCGAGTGGCTGCTCAACTGGCGGCTTGAAGCGTTCATCCGCTGGAAGGCGATGACGGAGCCGACTTGGGCCAAGGTCCACTATCCGAAGATCGATTTTCAGGACCTTTATTACTATTCAGCGCCGAAATCGACGGAGGGACCAAAGAGCCTAGCCGAGGTCGATCCGGAGCTACTCGAGACTTACAATAAGCTCGGCATTCCGCTCAAAGAGCAGGAAGTGCTGGCGGGCGTACAGGGTTCGCGCGTTGCCGTCGATGCCGTGTTCGACAGCGTATCGGTCGTGACGACGTTCAAGGACGAGCTGGCCAAGGCGGGCGTAATCTTCTGCTCGATCTCGGAAGCTGTCCGCGAGCATCCGGAGCTGGTGAAGAAGTATCTCGGCTCCGTTGTGCCGCAGTCCGACAACTTCTATGCGGCGCTGAACTCGGCGGTGTTCTCCGACGGGTCGTTCGTCTACGTGCCCCCGGGCGTGCGCTGCCCCATGGAGCTATCGACGTATTTCCGCATCAATGCGAAGCAGACAGGCCAGTTCGAGCGTACGCTGATCATCGCCGACAAGGGCGCGTATGTTTCCTACCTCGAAGGCTGCACGGCGCCGATGCGCGACGAGCATCAGCTGCACGCGGCCGTGGTCGAGTTGGTTGCGCTCGATAACGCCGAGATCAAGTATTCGACCGTCCAGAACTGGTATCCGGGTGACGCGCAGGGTAAGGGCGGCGTCTACAACTTCGTGACGAAGCGCGGCGATTGCCGCGGGCATCACTCGAAGATCTCGTGGACGCAGGTCGAGACGGGGTCGGCGATCACGTGGAAGTATCCGAGCTGCATCCTGCGCGGGGACTACTCGCGCGGCGAATTCTATTCGATCGCGGTTTCGAACGGCTATCAACAGGTCGACAGCGGGACGAAGATGATCCACCTCGGCAAGAACTCGTCGAGCCGGATCATCTCGAAGGGCATCGCGGCCGGTTTCTCGCAGAATACCTATCGGGGTCTTGTCTCCGCGCATCGCAAGGCGACGAACGTCAGGAACTTCACGAACTGTGACTCGCTGCTGATCGGCGACAAGTGCGGCGCGCACACGGTGCCCTACATCGAGGCGAAGAACTCGAGCGCGCATTTCGAGCACGAGGCCACGACGTCGAAGATTTCGGACGACATGCTGTTCTATTGCCGCCAGCGCGGGCTTTCGTCGGAAGAAGCGGTGGCGCTCGTCGTCAACGGCTTCGTGCGTGACGTGCTGCAGCAGTTGCCGATGGAGTTCATGGCCGAAAGCCAGAAACTGATCGGCATCTCG
>CAYYDL010000438.1:0-2158 GCA_964470545.1 uncultured Hyphomicrobium sp.
ATCGGCTGTCTGTTTAGGTCTCGTTAGGCGAATCGGCGTGCTATCATGCGACCGACGGCGCCTCTCGCGTTCGCCGGTTTAGCGTGTTGCCAGGAGGGGAAGAGCGCCATGTACATGGATCGAGTTGGTACCAGCGTCGAAGATGAAGTATCGAGTGAGCTTTCCCGGGCACGAATCCTCATCACTGGTTTGACGGGCGCCGCAGGCGTCGACGTTGCGCGCACTTTTGCCGACCTCAACGTCCGCCTCGTTGTCCATACGACCGAGCTGTCTCCCGATCTCGTCGAGCTGTTAGCCTTCCTCTCCCAGAGTGCCAGCGAAATCCGGCTTCATACGCTTGATATTTCGGCCGCAAACGCGGCTGCAAGGTTCGCCCAAACATCGGCACAGGCCTTCGGGGGCCTCGATGCGGCAATCAATATGACGTCGGTTTCCATCGAGGAGATTGAGAACATTCGCACCGACGTCGATCTCGACACGCTGATTGAATCGAAACTCGCCCCGCTTGCCCAACTGACGCGCGTCATTGCCAACCGCATGTGCGTCGTCATGAGCGAAGGACTTGTGCTGAACGTCTTAAGCATGCCGGAGCCGCGAGATTCCCGCACGGCCGCCATCGCCGGATGTGTGCGAACGGCGCTCGCTGCGATGACGGCCGAAGAAGCCCGCGCTTGGGCCGATAAGGGCGTTCGCATCAATGGCGTCGGCCCTCGCGCCTATTTTGATCCGAGCACTTCCGGAGCCTATCTTGCCAACGAGCCCGATGTTGCGTCCCTTGCCCTGCATCTTGCATCGCGCCGGGGCCGTTCGCTTTCCGGCTACGTATTCGATGCCTGCGGGCTCGACGACTGAGGCAATTCCACCGCAACTTCAATTGCTTTTCGATGCCGGAGCGTCGATAACCGCCGTTCTCGGGCGTAAGAGGCTCGGATGGACATCCGGCAACTGCAATATCTGGTCGCGCTCGCGCGCGAGAAGCATTTCACGCGCGCTGCGCAGGCCTGCAACGTTACGCAGCCCACGCTGTCAGGCCGCATCCGCCAGCTCGAACTCGAACTCGGCGTCCCGATCGTCGAACGAGGGCAACGCTACCAAGGGCTGACGCAAGAGGGCGAGCGGGTCCTCAAATGGGCCCAGCTCATCCTCAACAATTGGTCGTCGATGCATCAGGAACTGGCACAGCTTGCCGTCAGTGATTTCGGGTTGACGGGTCGTCTGGCACTTGGGGCAATTCCGTCGGCGCTTCCGATCCTGCCTTACCTGACGCGCGACGTGCAGCGCCTCCATCCCAAGATCAACTTCACCATCATGTCGATGAGCTCGGAGGAAATCCTTCGCGGCCTCGACGAATATTCGATCGATGCCGGCATTACCTACCTCGACAACGAGCCGATCCACGGTTTCGCGGCGACACCGCTTTACGTCGAGCGTTACTGCCTGTTCATTCCGGAAGACCACCCCTTCGCCCATCGCGAAACAGTGACGTGGCGCGAGGTGGCCGACCTGCCGCTTGGCCTTTTGACCACCAACATGCAGAACCGCCGTATCATCGACCGCGCTTTCCGGGCCGCCGGCTGCCATCCCGAGCCGGCCCTCGAAACGAATTCCGTCATTAATCTCTATTCGAACGTTCGCCTGATGGGACTCGCGAGCGTGATGCCCCATTATTTGATCGACCTGCTTGGCAGCGACTCGGGGCTGAAAGCGGTATGGCTCGTCGAGCCCGAGGTCGCTCATAGCGTCGGATTGGTCATCCAAGACCGTGATCCGATTGCACCACTTGTCCGGGCCTTTCGGGAAGCCGCGGCGGCATTTTCGGCGAAAGAGATTTCCTGAGTGAGAGGCAACGGCTTAACCACACGCACTGAGCCGAACCATACGATTTGCCATAGTTGGCGCGCCGCACTATTGATGCGGTCTATGGTGAGATCGACCATATCGATTTGAATGACGGGTCGGAATGACCCACTAGAAATCGTGCGGCAAAGTGCGCATCTCCATGATGAACGGCCGTCAAAACATACCCTGAGGAAACGCCGAAAAATGGCGAAGAAAGCCGGAAACAAACCGAACGGCTCGATGACGGATCACACGCCGGCTCTGACCCCTGTCGAGGTCGCTGCTCTCAGCGTCTGCGCCCGTCACGGCAACAAGCCGG
>CAYYDL010000439.1:0-1565 GCA_964470545.1 uncultured Hyphomicrobium sp.
AGCGAAAGCACACAAAATAGCTCCATCCCTTATTTGCTCGGTGCGGCGGCAGTGGGCGGCGTTGCCGCCGGCGCGATTGCGCTCAGCGGGGACGATGGCGGGCGTCCGGCAAGCCCGTAGCCGGTCACGTCTGCGCGATGAATGCGCGTCTTCTGCCCAGCGAAGCGAAAGCCACGGACAGCGACAGCATCGCGCCTTCATCGTCCTATCCGGTAAAAGGCCGTCGGCGCATAACTCGTGGCTTTCGGAAAGGGCTCGGCCGTCGGCTATTTTATGAGGCGGCCCTTGCCAAAAGCGGAAGAACTTGGCTCACCGGGTTCGTCCTCGCGAGCTGTGTGTTGTTTGGTGGCGCGACGCGCAGCGGGTCGCTCGGCGATATAGTCCTTCAATACCTTTCGATTCCGCTCCTGCTCGTCGCCGCTCGGGCTATCGTCGTTGCCCGTTCGGCTCGACGCCTTCTGTGGCCGCTCATCTTTGTCGGCGTCGTGCTTCTCGTCCCAACCGCGCAGCTTCTGCCGCTGCCGCACAATGTGTGGATGCGATTGCCCGGCCGAAAGCTGATCGTTGAAACGAACGTTTTAATGAACCAGCCGATCCCGATGTTACCGTTGACAATGACGCCTGAGGCGACCTGGCTGAGCGGACTTTCGTTGCTGCCGCCGATAGCGGTTTTTACAAGCGTGTTGACGCTGGATAGCTACGCTAGACGAACCATCAGCAGGATCGTCATCGGGCTGGCCGTCGCAGCGACATTTCTCGGTCTCCTGCAACTCGCGCATGGGCCAAACAGCGTGCTTCGCTTCTATGCGATTACCAATCGAACGGAGGCGGTCGGCTTTTTTGCAAACCGAAATCACTTCGCCGCCTTAATGTATGTTGCCATGCTCTTCGTATGCGCAGACTTCATCGACGCCGCACTGGCCGCGGGCCGAATGACTCACCGAGGGCGAATTGACATTAATGCAGTCGTCGCGGTTGTGACTTGGGCCACGGCCTTTGTCATTCTGCTTGCGGGAGAAATGATGGCACGATCCCGGGCGGGGCTTGCGTTATCGACCCTCGCACTGATCGGCGGGCTCTGCTTTTGCATTGGCGACCGTCGCCTCAAAGTACAGCGCCGCGGCTCCAGCAGGCTCATCTTAATGATGACGGGCGCGGCTTTGCTTTCGCTCGCGCCGCTTACCCTTTACCGGATTTCAGAGCGGCTCGGATCCGATCCGAGTGTCGACGCCCGTATTCCGTTTGCGCGAAATACCTTTGCGGCAGCCATGACCTATATGCCGTTCGGATCGGGGCTCGGCTCTTTCGTTCCGGTTTATCAGATTTTCGAGAAGTGGTCTGACATCGGCCTGACGTACGCGAACCACGCACATAACGATTTTCTCGAAGTCTGGCTCGAGACAGGCATTTTCGGCATCGCTTTGATTGTGATCTTTGTGATCTGGTTGGTGCGCCGCACAGTTCGCTTGTGGCTCGCAAAGAAACCGCGTAGCGGGCACGCCGATCTATTTCTTCAGCGTGCCGCGGCCGTGACTTTGATTTTGTTACTCGCGCATTCTTTGTTC
>CAYYDL010000440.1:0-3597 GCA_964470545.1 uncultured Hyphomicrobium sp.
TTGCGCGAGCACCCAAGCAAGAGCCAGCGCCACTCCCACCGCCAAGAACGTGATGAGATAGTCAATTGGGTGTTCCGGCCTCTCATCTTTTGCCGTGCGCACCAACTGTGGGGCGGTTGGTTCCGACGGAAGTTGCTGTCCGGAAATCACATGAACGCTGATGTCGCCCGATTGCCGCACGAGATTGTGGACTACGGAGCCGTAGAGAATCTCGAACCACCTCGGTCGTTCTGATTTTCCGATGATGATCTGCGTGACGTTGTGTGCCCGCGCATAGGCAATAATGTCGTCGGCTACGGTCCGCGAACTGCCTGGAATTGTCAGCGTCTCTCCGCCTAGATGTTCGGCAAGACGCATGGCTTCCGCGACGCGATTGCGCTCGGCATCGGAAAATCGCAGGCTGCGGCGCGTTTCGATTGTGACAGCCGTCCAAGGCGCGTGCAGACGATCTGCCGCCCTCTTCGCATACCGCACGAGACCGGGGGAGCGTACGTCCTCATTGATGCAAACAAGGACACGTTCGCACGCCGCCCAAGGGCCGGACATCGCTTTGGCACGGAGTTGCGTGACGAGCTGCTCGTCGACGCGCTCGGCCGTCTGCCGCAACGCAAGCTCACGCAGGGCCGTAAGATTCACGGGTGAAAAAAAATTCTCCAATGCCAGGCGCGCTTGCTCTGGAACATAGACTTTGCCCTCATTCAGCCGCTGGATGAGGTCCTCCGGCGTAATGTCGACGAGTTCGACGTCGTCAGCCCGAGCCAGAATGGAATCCGGAACGGTCTCGCGGACACGAACGCCCGTGATTTGAGCGACAACATCATTGAGACTGTCGATATGCTGGATATTGATCGTCGTGTAGACGTCTATCCCTTCGTTGAGCAGTTCTTCGACATCGAGATAGCGTTTTGGATGCCGGCTCGCCGGCGCGTTGCTATGCGCCAACTCATCGATCAATACGATTTGAGGACGCCGCCTGAGCACGGCATCGATATCGAGCTCTTCAAGTGCGCGTCCCTTATATTCGATCTGACGAGGGGGAATGATCTCCAAGCCGCGCAGCAGAGCCTTCGTCTCTTTTCGGCCGTGCGTCTCGACGACGCCGATAACGACGTCGGCACCCTCCTTGACCTTGGCACGCGCCGTGCGCAGCATCTCGTAGGTCTTGCCGACGCCCGGCGCGGCGCCGAGAAAAATCTTCAGCCGTCCCCTCAGGCGATCCTCGCGTTTCAACACCTCGAGGAGTGCCTCGGGAGACGGCCGACGCTCAGGCGCGCGGGGTTCTTCCGGCATCTTATTGCTTTCCTGGCGGCGCTAGCGGCGCCGCGCACTATTCATCGTGCGGCAACGGCGCCGTCAAGATCAAGATTGAGCGCCAGAACGTTGACATGTGGTTCACCGATTATTCCTAAAAATGGTTCTTGGATATGGCGCTCAACGAGCTGCCGAACCGCCTGCTCTGGCAAGTTGCGAGCTTTCGCCACCCGACGGATCTGGAAATAGGCAGCATCGGGAGAAATATCGGGATCGAGGCCGCTGCCCGATGTCGTGACGAGGTCGATCGGAACGGGCGCCGAGCTATTCTCCGCTTTAAGCTTTTCGACATCCGCTTTTACACGATCGATAAGCGCTTTGTTGGTTGGGCCAAGGTTCGACCCCATAGAGTTCGCTGCGTTGTAAGGCTGCGCGACTGTCTTGGATGCATCAGCTGGATCCGTACCGGTCGTCGCCGAAGGCCGGCCGTGAAAATAGCGTTCACTGGTAAACGACTGGCCGATCAGAGCCGAGCCTATCACCTTGCCGTCGCGTATGATCAAGCTGCCGCCCGCCTGCTTTGGAAACAGGACTTGAGCGATACCGGTGATGGCGAGCGGATAGACAAGCCCGGTAATAGCCACCAGCAGCAGCAGCAAAACGATCGCAGGGCGAATTTCCTTAAGCATGGTTGATAACCTCAAGCGAGATGCAGGACGTTGACGGCCACGTCGATGGCTTTGATGCCGATGAACGGAATGATCACGCCACCGAGACCGTAGATGACAAGATTTCGACGAAGCAGCGGGCCGGCGCCGATTGGACGATAGGCAACGCCTTTGAGCGCCAAAGGAATGAGAGCGACAATGACAAGCGCGTTGAAGATGATCGCCGACAGGATCGCGCTCTGCGGGCTGCCAAGATTCATGATATTCAGGGCCTGCAGCTGCGGATAGAAGGCGACGAACATCGCTGGAATGATCGCAAAATATTTGGCGACGTCGTTGGCGATAGAAAATGTCGTCAGGGCGCCCCGTGTCATCAGCAGCTGCTTCCCAATCTCGACGATTTCGATGAGCTTGGTCGGATTGCTGTCAAGATCGACCATGTTGCCGGCCTCGCGAGCCGCGACTGTGCCGGTGTTCATTGCGACGCCGACATCCGCTTGAGCAAGAGCAGGCGCGTCGTTGGTTCCATCGCCGCACATGGCGACCAGCTTTCCTTTGGCTTGCTCGTCGCGAATAAGTCTGAGCTTATCTTCAGGCGTTGCCTGCGCGAGGAAATCATCGACCCCTGCTTCCGCAGCGATTGCGGCCGCTGTCATCGGATTATCGCCCGTGATCATCACCGTTCGTATGCCCATGCGCCGAAGCTCGGCGAAGCGCTCACGGATGCCGCCCTTGACGATGTCCTTGAGATGAATGACGCCGAGAAGTCTGCCGTCCTTCGCGACAGCAAGAGGCGTACCGCCCGCTTTCGCAATGGTTTCTGTGATCGCTGTGATTTCCCGGGCAATGTCGGCACTGACGGTAGGACGCAAAGCTTGTGCCACGGATCCCGCGACCGCCTGGTCCGACTTCGGTGCGTTGAGATATTTCATCACGGCGTCAACGGCACCCTTGCGGATGGAAGAGCCTTCAAATTCCACACCGCTCATGCGACTTTGCGCGGTAAACGGAATGAAGTGGGCTTTGATATCCGCGATGTCGCGACCACGAATGCCGTGCTTTTCCTTGGCGAGAATAACGATTGAGCGTCCCTCGGGCGTTTCATCCGCAAGCGAGGCAAGCTGCGCGGCGTCCGCAAGCTCGCCTTCGCTGACTCCCGAGAGCGGCACGAATTCCGTAGCCTGCCGATTGCCGAGCGTAATCGTACCCGTCTTGTCGAGCAGGAGCGTGTCCACGTCGCCTGCCGCCTCAACCGCGCGGCCGGACATCGCCAGAACGTTGAAGCGAACGAGACGATCCATGCCGGCGATGCCGATCGCTGAAAGGAGCGCGCCGATCGTCGTCGGAATGAGTGTGACGAACAGCGCGACGAGCACGACGACGGAAATCGTGCCGCCAGCATAAGCTGCGTAACTTGGGATCGTCGCTGTGGCGAAGACGAAGATGATCGTCATGCCCGCAAGCAGAATGTTGAGCGCGATTTCGTTCGGCGTTTTCTGTCGCTCTGCGCCTTCCACGAGCCGGATCATACGATCAAGGAACGTCGAGCCTTGTGCAGCAGTGATGCGCACGACGATCCAATCGGACAAAACCTGTGTGCCACCGGTGACCGCCGACCGGTCACCGCCGGATTCGCGGATGACCGGAGCCGATTCACCCGTGATCGCCGCTTCATTGA
>CAYYDL010000441.1:0-1582 GCA_964470545.1 uncultured Hyphomicrobium sp.
GGCCTTCTCGCAGGATCCGATCGCCGCGGCGAAGGCGGCCGTCACGTACGCCAAGACGAACGACAAGCTCGTCATTCTCGGCGGCGCGATGGGCAAGACCATCCTTGATGCGAAAGGTGTGCAGGCTCTTGCCGATCTGCCGTCGCTTGATGAACTGCGCGCCAAGATCATCGGCCTCTTGAACGCACCGGCGACGAAAATCGCCCGGACCATCAAGGAGCCCGGTGCCAAGCTGGCCCGCGTCATTCAGGCCAAGGCGTCGAAGGAAGAGGCTGCGGCTTAACGGTCGAAGTTGTGGGGCTTTGAGCCCGCGAAAAGCTAGCGCAGCACGGCCCAGAGGGGGTGCTGCAATTCAACCACTAGGTTCAAATCGGAAGGACACTATATATGTCAAAGATCGAGAAAATTGTTGATGACCTGTCGAGCCTCACGGTGCTCGAAGCCGCTGAGCTTGCGAAGGCCCTCGAGGAGAAATGGGGCGTTTCGGCCGCTGCGGCTGTTGCCGTCGCTGCTCCCGCCGCTGGTGGCGCTGCCGCTGCTCCGGCCGAGGAGCAGACGGAGTTCACCGTTATCCTGAAGTCGGGCGGCGACAAGAAGATCAACGTCATCAAGGAAGTTCGCGCCATCACCGGTCTCGGATTGAAGGAAGCCAAGGACCTCGTCGAGGCCGGCGGCAAGACCGTGAAGGAGGGCGTCTCGAAGGACGAAGCCCAGAAGCTCAAGAAGCAGCTTGAGGATCAGGGCGCCGTCGTCGAGGTGAAGTAAAGTTAACCATCAGCACCGGCTGGGTCGCTCCCGGCCGGTGCTGATGGCTGTGCATATTGCGCATTGCGGCCGGCTCCCCGCGGGGGAGTCGCAATGCGCGAACAAAGACGGTTTTCCGGAGGGTCCAGAGGTTCGCCAGAGCCTCGAAACGGACCCTCCGGTGAACCGTTTCAAGAGGTCCCGGTTTCCCAGGGACCCTGAGCGCGTCGCATTAGGATCGCGGGCCCACCCGCAAACGAGAGCACGAAGGGACCGATATGGCTCAAACCCTCACCAGCCGCAAACGCCTCCGGAAGCAATTTGGTTCGATCGGAGAAGTCGCGGAGATGCCGAACCTCATCGAGGTTCAGAAAGCATCCTACGATGACTTCCTGATGATCAAAGAGCCACCCGGCGGCCGGCCTGACGATTTCGGCCTGCAGTCGGTGTTCAAGAGTGTTTTCCCGATTTCCGACTTCGCCGGAAAATCGACGCTCGAATTTGTCAGCTACGAGTTCGAGCCACCGAAGTTCGACGTCGATGAGTGCATGCAGCGCGACATGACCTATGCAGCGCCGCTGAAGGTCAAGCTGCGCCTCATTGTGTTCGATGTGAACGAGGAGACGGGTTCGAAGTCGATCAAGGACGTCAAGGAGCAGGACGTCTACATGGGCGACATGCCGCTCATGACGCTGAACGGTACCTTTATCATCAACGGCACCGAGCGCGTGATCGTTTCGCAGATGCACCGTTCTCCGGGCGTCTTCTTCGACCATGACCGCGGCAAGACCCATTCGTCGGGCAAGCTGTTGTTCGCGGCTCGCATCATTCCCTATCG
>CAYYDL010000442.1:0-2360 GCA_964470545.1 uncultured Hyphomicrobium sp.
ATATCGCCCTGGCGCGGCGCCTGTACGACTTGGCGGTGGAGCACCCGGAATTAGAGGCACTCACAAATAACCTCAGCATTACGACACTGCGTTACGTTCCACGCGACCTTCCCGCCAACTTGGGCTCTGAAGGAACCGAACATTATCTGAACCTCTTGAATCAAAAGCTGCTGGCGGCCGTAGAGAAAAGCGGCGAGGCATTCATTTCAAACGCTGTGATCGCGGGGAAGTACGCTCTGCGTTTCTGCATCGTGAACTTTCGAACCTCGACCGCCGACATTGACGCGATGCCGAAACTAATCGCTGGCTTGGGTCGTGAAGTCCACGCCGAGTTGGCAGCGAGGGAGTCAAGCGACTCTTAGGAAGCACACGTATGACGGCACGAATCCGAAGTCTTACGGAACAGGTACACATCTGAATCCTGACGGTGGCGTTGCTGCCCTTGCCGGCCGCCCACAGGTGCATGCGCCGCCGTCCGGCAGGACGGCGCATCAAACGCTACGATGCAGTCGGCCCTCGCGATTCCGTATATCGGAGTCCATCGGCGGGAGTCGCAAGGGACCATCACGCCGCCGATCGGATGCCCCGGCCGGCCGCCCGCAAGCCGACTTCTCATCATCCCTCATCTCGGAAGTTTGAGGAGCCCCAAAGTCATCACATTGGAGGAACGAAATGTCAAAGAAGAGTGCCACCACTTACACCGTCCTGCATCTGCGTTTCAAGCTGCGGGTATCGCCGGATGTTTTCCTTGCCCACAGCCGGGAAGCCGCTGCCACCATTGCCTCGGTAGAAGGTCTGATCTGGAAGATATGGATTTTGCAGGAGAAGGAGCTTGAGATCGGAGGCATCTATCTATTTGCCAACCGCGAAACCGCCGAGGCTTACCTGGAGCACCCGGTAGTCCAGGCCGTCCGCGGCAATCCTGCTGTAGTGTCCAGCCAGTCTCAACTGTGGGATGTGGAGAATTCCCTCTCGGCTCTCACACGGGCTCCCCTGCGGAGTGGTATGTGGCAAGCTTCGGAGCCGGACACCTTGGCGGCAGAAGGTCAGTAATAGAAAGTCCCGGCACAAATCCCAATAACCAACCGATCCACTCGCCGGCACATCCGCCGAAGATGTTGCGAGTGGCATCGGAATCCAAAAGGGCGGGCCGTTTGGGCAACTCGCGAAGCACGTTCTGGTCGACTCACGACTCCGTGAAGTCGACCGGCTTCGCCTAAGTACTTCTGTAAGATTGGTGCGGAGAGGGGGACTTGAACCCCCCACGAGATTGCTCCCGCTAGCACCTCAAGCTGAACTGAAGCGGTTGCAGGTGTTCCCAGGAGACCTAAGATATTGATTGTACGTAGGAGACCGGTCCCCGGCGACCCGCGCCGGCCTAGGGCGTAAGGTCCAAACTAGGTCCAACAACGAGGGCTGCAATCAACGCCGAATCGAGTTCTCTGGTGCCTGTGTTATTATTAATTCTGTCCGAAAAATGTATACATTGTTCGGACAGATGAGCCGGAGCGCTGTCCGAAATATGCCCACAAACATTGGACAAAAGACCCGAGCCCGCCGCGGAGCGAATCTTGATCTCAAACGTGCGATCCTCGACCGCATTCGACGCGACAAATTGATCCTGGTTTGGAGCCCGAACGACTTTCTGGACCTTGGCGCCAGATCCGCCGTCGATAAAGCACTCCAACGCCTCACAGATTCTGGCGCCCTCCGGCGTATCGATCGCGGACTATACGATATACCGCGCGTCAACGCGCTCACCGGGAAACCGACCACGCCCAATTACACCGCAATCATTGACGCGATCACGCGGAGAGAAAAAGCAAGGTTTCTACCCGATGGAATGACGGCCGCCAATCAACTGGGCCTCACCAACGCCGTGCCCGCCAAGGTCACTGTTCACACCGATGCGCGGTTACGCCCGATTCACTTCGACAAGCTCGTCATCGATTTCAAACTGACAGCCCCGAGCCGGCTATATTGGGCGGGGCGACCAGCGATGCGCATAGTTCAGGCCCTTCACTGGCTGCATGACATGCTGCCAGCGGACGGCGATCCGATTCTCAAGAAAATTCGCGAAATCCTCCAAGATCCCAAACATGGCAAGACGATTCGAGACGATCTACGCGGCGGTCTGGACGCTCTGCCAGTCTGGATGCGTGAACTAGTCACGAGACTCCTTCATCAGAGTTCCGATGCAATTTCCCCCGTCGCCGCCGATGGGTCCGCGAGGCGTGCGCGATGAACGCCGGCTTTTCGGAGTTCCTCAAGGCAACACCGCAGGATCGGCGAGACGTTTTTCTCAGCGCAGCGGCTCGACTCGGTACACCGGAGCAGAACGTCGAAAAGGACTTCTGGGT
>CAYYDL010000443.1:0-3093 GCA_964470545.1 uncultured Hyphomicrobium sp.
TCGCCGTCTCCCTGGCTGAAGTGCAGGTCTCCCATCGAGAGGCCGCCGCCGGGAACGTAGACCGGAAAGAAGACTTTCGAGCCGCGCGAAAGATCCTTGATATCGCAGTTGCCTCCATGCTCGCGCGGCGGAACCGTTCGAGCAGCTTCAGCCCCGGCCTTGTCTTTTGCATCGCCTTTGAGGCGTCCCATATGTGCCGTTGGACCGAACGGCACCGTACCGACGGGCGGCACGCGGTCCTTATTCTCCTCGACGAACGGAATCTCGCGATCGTTCCATGTTTTGAGGAGCTTCGGATCAGGGAGGCAGCCGATCAGGCCCGGATGGATGAGACCGGGGAAGCGCACGCCCGGTACGTGCCGCGATTTCGTAAACATGCCTTCGAAGTCCCAGATCGATTTCTGAGCCTCCGGAAAATGATCCGTCAGGAAGCCGCCGCCGTTCTTTTTCGAGAAAAAGCCATTAAAGCCCCAGTTGCTTTCGGGCTTGGCGCCAATATCGAGGATCTCGACAACCAGTAGATCGCCGGGCTCCGCACCCTTGACGCCGACCGGACCCGAGAGGAAGTGCACGATCGTCAAGTCAATGTCACGAACGTCCGACGCGTCGTCGTTGTTCTTGATGAAGCCGCCGGTCCAATCATAGGTCTCAATGATGAAATCGGAACCAGGCTCTGTCCAAGCCACGATCGGAATGTCCGGATGCCATCGATTGTGAACCATGTCGTTCTCGTACGCGGATTGCGACAAGTCGACTTTTATGAGCGTCTCGGTCATTCAGACTCCCCCTTGGGTTATGTGGACATAAGACTGCCGTTCAGACGGAGAGATATTTCGCGACCTTGGCCTCATCGATCGAAGCTCGCGGCTCGTCGTGCACGATGTCACCATTCTCGACGACGAGAACGCGATCGGCGACGTCGAGTGCGAAGCTCAAAACTTGCTCCGACACGACGATGGAAAGCCCGCGCTCATCTCGAATACGCCTGAGGGTCCGCGCCATTTCCCGTATGATCGACGGCTGAATGCCTTCCGTCGGCTCATCGAGCAGAAGCACCTTCGGCTTCGTCGCAAGAGCCCGCGCGATGGCGAGCTGCTGTTGCTGGCCCCCCGAAAGGTTGCCGCCGCGCCGCGCTTTCATTTCGAGCAGTACTGGGAAAAGTTCGTAAATATCGGGCGACACCTTGCTGTCGCCGTGCACGACAAGGCCCGTCTCGATATTTTCCTGAACCGTCATGGCCGAGAAAATCATGCGACCTTGTGGAACGTAAGCGAGCCCCTTCGCGACGCGCTCATAGCTCTTGAGCTTGGTGATGTCGCTGCCGTTCATCGCCACCGAGCCTTGCTTCGTGGGCAGGATCCCCATCAGCGCTTTCATGAGGGTCGTCTTGCCCATGCCGTTCCGGCCCATGATCGCAACGATCTCGTTCGGTGCGACGGACATGTTGAGTCCGTGCAGAACCTCGCTCTGGCCGTAGGCGACATGAAAATCCGAGATATCGAGCATTGGTGTCCCTCAATGGCCAAGATAGACTTCGATCACTTTGGGATCGTTCTTCACCTTCTCCATCGATCCCTCGGAAAGAATCTTTCCCTGATGGAGCACGATCACCTTGTGCGCGATATCCTCGACGAATTTCATGTCGTGCTCGATCACAAGCACTGACCGGTCCTTGATGATCCTGTGCAGAAGCTCCGCGGTTTTGGCGCGCTCGCTGACGCTCATCCCGGCCACTGGCTCGTCGAGCATCAGAAGCTCTGGATCCTGGATGAGCAGCATTCCGATCTCTAGCCACTGTTTTTGCCCGTGGCTCAGAAGCTCCGCACTCATGTTGAGCTTGTCTTTCAGGAAGATCATTTCCGCGACTTCCTCGACCCGCTCGCGAACGGCCGAGTCGCGCTTGAAGGTCAGCGCGCCAAAAACGCTGCGTCCGCGCGGATAAGAGATCTCGAGATTTTCGAACACCGTCAGATCGTCGTAGATCGATGGTGTCTGGAACTTGCGCCCAACTCCCGCGTGCACGATGGCATTTTCGGAAAGCTTCGTGAGCTCCTTGCCACGGAACGTAATGGACCCCGATGTCGACTTGGTCTTTCCGCAGATCAAGTCGAGCACTGTCGTCTTGCCGGCGCCATTCGGACCGATTATGACCAGGATCGCGTTCTCGTCGATATAGAATGACAGATCGTTCACGGCCTTGAAGCCATCGAAGGATACCGTCAATCCGCTGACCGCAAGAAGGAAGTCCGGAGGTTGCTGGCCGATCTCCATGTTGCTCTCCTATTCTGCCGGGGCGCCGCCGGGAATCGACGGATCGGCCGCGATGGTTCGGCTCTTGTTGCGGGAGAAGATTCGATCGAACACTGGCGCGACGTAATCGTTCCATGCCCCTGCCAAGCCACTGGGGAATAGCAGAACGACAGCGATGAAAAGTGCGCCGAAGCCGAGCTGCCACAACTGTGGGAAGCTTTCCGAAAGGCTTGTCTTCGCAAAATTGACGAGCAACGTCCCGTAGACCGCGCCGAAGATCGACATCCGGCCGCCGACCGCCGCAAAGATGACCATCTCGATCGAAGGAACGATGCCGACGAATGACGGTGACATGAAGCCGACTTCGAGCGTGAACAAAGCGCCTCCGATGGACGCGAACACCGCGGAGAGGCAGAACGCGAAAATCTTGAAATTGGCGACGCTGTAACCGGAGAAGCGGACGCGGTCCTCCTTGTCACGCATAGCGACCAAGATGCGCCCAAGCTTCGAGTGCTTCACGAAGAGCGCCACGAGAAGGCAAGCAAAGAGCAGCGCGACTTCAACGAAATAGAGAATGACCTTGGCGCTGTCCGTCCGAATGTCCCAGCCGTGCAGCGTGCGAAGATCGGTAATTCCGTTGATGCCGCCAGTGTATCCTTGCTGACCGACGATGAGAATGGTCAGGATGGCGGCAATCGCCTGCGTGATGATCGCAAAATAGACGCCGCCAACACGCCGCTTGAACATCGCCGCGCCGATGATGAAGGCAAAGACCGCCGGCACAACGAACACAGCAACGATCGCAAAAGTGAGACTGTGGAACGGCTCCCAGAATAACGGGAG
>CAYYDL010000444.1:0-5889 GCA_964470545.1 uncultured Hyphomicrobium sp.
AAATATGTGAAGTGCGCCGCCATGCGCGCGACCGCGAGCCCGTTTTTGGGCACCGTCCCGGCCGCATAATAGTTTCCGCCCTTCCACTCGGGGTCGGCCATCACAGCCTGCCGCCCGACCTCATGGAACGCGATGTTCTGCGACGAGTGCCAGGCGGCCGTTGCGATAGGCGCAGCTGCGAACACGCGATCCTTGTACCGCGACGCCCATTCCAGCACCTGCATGCCGCCCATCGAGCCGCCGATGACGGCAAACAACTGATCAATGCCGAGGTAATCGATCAAGCGCGCCTGCGCTTCGACCATATCACCGAGCGTGATGAGCGGGAAGTTGAGCCCATAGGGAGCGTTTGTCTTTGGATCGATCGACGCCGGCCCTGTCGATCCCATGCAGCCGCCGAGAACGTTCGAGCAGATCACGTAGAAGCGATCCGTATCGATCGGTTTGCCGGGCCCGACCATGTTGTCCCACCAGCCCGGCTTGCCCGTGATGGGATGTGGGCTTGCGACGTATTGGTCAGCCGTAAGTGCGTGGCAAATCAGGATCGCGTTCGACTTTTCGCTGTTGAGCGCGCCGTAAGTCTCATATGCAATTGAAAACGGAGCCAGATCCTGCTGGCAGGCCAGCCGCAGCGGGGCCCCGGCCTCGAACCGAGCGACCGGGCTCGTCGGCGTATGCACTTCCGAGTGCCGCCGCGGAACCGAGGCAATGATATTTGGCGGAGCAGCGGTCATCGTGTCGGTCGATACCCGAAGTTTGGACGGTTTGCGTGCTGGCTAGAACCGGCGCCGATAAAGTCAACTTTAAACTTTGATTTCAAGTGGTGAAGCCCCTATCAATGCGCCCGAATTCCCCGGTTTCGGTCAACAATTCGAGATTATATATGGTGGCGACGGCACCGATTGCACGTCCGGGCATCCTGGACATAGCGGCCTACGTTCCAGGCGAAAGCAAGGTGCCGGGCGGCCTTATCCTGGCGAAGCTGTCGTCGAACGAGACCCCGCTTGGGCCAAGCCCTAAGGCGATCGAGGCGTTCAAGGCGGCCGCCGCTGATCTGGAGCGCTATCCGGATGGCCAGGCGACGCTTCTCCGCGAGGCGATTGCGCGCCGCTACGGGCTTGATGCCGCCCGCATTGTCTGCGGATCGGGCTCCGACGAGCTCTTAGGGCTTCTTGCCCGTGGCTATCTCGGCCCCGGCGACGAGGCCATCTACACCGCCCACGGATTTCTGGTCTACCGGATCGCCATCCTGACGAACGGCGCCACGCCCGTCGTGGTGCCGGAACGCGACCTGAAAACCGACGTAGATGCCATTCTTGCAGCCGTCACACCAAAGACGCGCATGGTCTTCCTCGCCAATCCGAACAATCCGACCGGAACCTACATTCCGATCGAAGAAGTGCGCCGCCTGCGTGCGGGCCTGCGTGGCGATATCCTGCTCGTTCTCGATGCCGCCTATTCGGAATACGTCAGCCGCAACGACTACGAAGCTGGAATCGAACTCGTTGCGACCACGCCGAATACCGTCATGACGCGCACGTTCTCGAAAATCTATGGGCTTGCCGCACTTCGCATCGGCTGGGCCTATTGCCCGCCCGAAATTGCCGACGTGCTCAATCGCATTCGCGGACCGTTCAACCTGTCGTCGCCCGCGATCGCAGCGGGTGCAGCCGCAATCGCGGACATCGAACACATGGAACGCGCCAAGCGTCACAACGACCAATGGCTGCCATGGGTCGAAAGCGAGTTGAAAAAACTCGGCCTCGCCGTGACCCCGAGCGTCGCTAACTTCGTCCTCATGCATTTTCCGGAAGGCCACGACAAGACCGCATCGGGTGCCGACGCGTACCTGAAGTCGCAAGGCATCATCGTGCGCAAGGTCGGCGCTTACGGTTTCCCGAACGCTCTGCGCATGACGATCGGCTCCGAGAGCGAAAACAAGCGCGCGATCGACGCCCTCGCACGCTACCTCAAAGGCGGGGCCTGATGGCACCGGGAAACAGCGAAAACAATCCGATGTTCAAGCGTATGGCGCTCATCGGTATCGGGCTCATCGGCTCGTCGATCAGCCACGCGGCGCGCCGCGCTGGGCTCGTCAGCGAAATTGTGTGTAGTTCCTTGACCGCGGAAGAACGCGAACGGGCTGAAAAACTGAGCCTCGTCACGAAGGCCTTTGCTGATCCCATTGACGCTGTCAAAGGCGCAGATCTCGTCATTCTGTGCACACCTGTCGGGGCGTTTCGGGAAATCGCCGAAGCCGTCGGACCGCATCTCGAACGAGGAGCAATCGTTTCGGACGTCGGTTCAGTCAAGGGCGCCGCGGTCCGTGACATCGCCCCGCATATTCCCCATGGCGTCCATTTCATCGCCGGCCACCCAATCGCCGGAACGGAGCAGTCGGGACCCGATGCGGGCTTCGCTGAGCTGTTCGACGGACGCTGGTGCATCCTGACGCCGGGCCCGGATGCCGATCCAAAGGCGCTCGCGAAGCTCGAGGCGTTCTGGCGGCAGCTCGGCTCGAACGTCGAGCTGATGACGCCGGAGCATCACGACCTTGTGCTTGCGATCACGAGCCATGTGCCGCATCTCATCGCCTACAACATCGTCAACACGGCGGCTCACCTGGAGCGCGTGACAGACAGCGAAGTCATCAAGTTTTCGGCCGCCGGCTTCCGCGATTTCACACGCATCGCTGCCTCCGATCCGGTGATGTGGCGTGACGTCTTCCTCAACAATAAAGAGGCCGTGCTCGAAATGCTCGGCCGCTTTTCGGAAGACCTCGTCGCTCTTCAGCGCGCCATCCGTTTCGGCGACGGATCGACACTCGAACGGACGTTCGCCGACGCGCGCGCGATCCGCCGCGGCATCATCCAGGCTGGCCAGGACACGGCGCAGCCGGATTTCGGACGTGGCGCCGCTCGGCTGCGCAAAGGTTCGGACTGAGCGCCGCGTATCGCAGCGGCTTCAGGCTGAATGGGGTTCGTTTAGGAATTGCGCGGTAATGAGATCGGCTTCGACAGCTTCCGCTTCCTGGCTCGACGACGCAAGCAGGTGCACGTGGACTTCGTCTGCGCCAAGGGCGGCTGCATGCTGGCGAATTTCCGCGAGATTCTGCGTCGGGCAATGATTTGAAAGGCGGCCGATTGCAAGTACCGTTCGCGTCGAGCGGTCATGGCGCCGAACGAGAATGTAATTCGCATCCTCGAGCGTCGGGCAATCGAAGAGACTATAGACCGTGTGCACATAGCGCTTGCCCGAGGCCCCCGTCCAGAAATGGAATCGCGGGGGCTGCTCAGGAAAAAGGCCGGCGACAACGCTCACCTGCTCCATTGCATTGTCCGACTTTCGACGCGTCCGGAATTCGGCAAGCTGGATAATTTCGGCACTCATTACGCTTAACCCCTGATCGGCGACTTTCGCCGAAGACTGCTTTGAGACCGTGATACCCCGCATGTCCGTGAGGAATGGTGAACTTTGGTTCGAAAATTTGACGTGCCTGCCCCGATCACGCCTCGATGGTCAATGAGGTGTTGAGAACGGCGGGATTTGTAAACACTCAGGCAGAGCAGAGTCCGCTATTGCCGCGCGAATCTAAATGCGCGTTAGCGATTAAGAATCGAAAATTTAGAAATGGCGTGAAAGTGGTCAGGACATCGTTAATCTATTAGCTCAGCCGCATCGCGAATAATCGCAATTGGAGCAGGTCCAGCAGCCCTCGATATGGCGCAGCGCGCGCTCTCCACATTTCGGGCAGATTCGCGCCGTCGCGAGCGTGGCGTCGGGGCGATGCGAATGGTCGTCGTGACGGATGGCGGCCCGCTATCCGGCACTGATCCGTTCGATCTCAGCAAGGGGCTGGCGGGCCAACTTGACGTCACTTCCATCGCCTTCTTCGCGTGTCAGGAAGCCGATGTGAAGCATGTGCTGCTCGATGACGTCGCCGATGGCAGCGAGCAGGCTCGGAACATAGCGGCCCTGCATCCACCGCCCGCCCTCCGGATCAAATACGGCTTTGAGCTCTTCCGCCACGAATGACACGTCGCCGCCGCGGCGGAAGACGGCGCTGATCATCCGCGTGAGCGCCACCGTCCAGGCGTAGTGCTCGAGATTTTTCGTGTTGATGAAAATCTCGAATGGTCGCCGCCGTCCGTCACGCACGATATCGTTGATCGTAACGTAGAGCGCGTGCGCGCTCGCCGGCCACTTGATCTTGTATGTCACGCCTTCGAGTGCTGCATCCCGCTCGAGCGGCTTCGTCATATAGACGACGTCGCCCGACTTCGCAGGATCTTCCAGCACTCTCGTCGCTGAATGTCGTCCAGGCTCCGCGTCCGCCGCAACTGAGGTGGTCGACTTGGAAAGAATGGCACCCGTGACGGGATTTGGCCGGTACGTCGTACAACCTTTGAGACCAAGTTCGAAAGCTTCAGCATAGATGCCGCGGAAATCCTCGAACGAAATGCCTTCCGGGCAATTGATCGTCTTCGAAATGGCGCTGTCGACAAAAGGCTGCAATGCGGCCTGCATCGCGACATGCTCGGCGGAGGAAAGACTCTCGGCCGTCACGAACGCTTCCGTCAGCGGCGCGCTGTCGCCGAACCTGGCGCGGAATTCGCGGTGAGCGAAGTCCTCGATCGTCTCCTCGGTCGCCGTTGTTCCTTCGCCGAGAATGCGGCGCTTATAGACGAAATCGAACACCGGTTCGATGCCGCTTGAGACGTTCCCTGCGAGAAGCGAGATCGTGCCCGTCGGTGCGATCGACGTCAGGCAGCCGTTGCGAATGCCGTTCGCGGCAATCGCCGCTCGAACGTCCTGATCGAGCCGCCCGACGTTCGGACGCGCTTGAAAAGCCGCGGCCTCATAAAGAGGAAACACGCCTTTCTCGGCTGCAAGCGCCGCACTTGCGCGATAGGCGGCGTTCTGGATGATCGCCATCCATTCCGCAGCTTTCTTGCGCGCTGCCGCGCTGCCATACGGAAGGCCGAGGAAGATCAGCGCATCCGCAAGGCCAGTGATGCCGAGGCCGATGCGCCGCTTGGCGCGCGCTTCTTGCGCCTGCGCTTCGAGCGGATAACGCGAAATGTCGATGACATTGTCGAGAAAGCGGACGGCCGTCGCCACACGCGCTTCGAGCTTCTTGCGATCGATCTCGGCCGCCGGTGTGAACGGCCGCTCGACGAAGCGTGCGAGATTGATCGACCCGAGAAGGCAGGCGCCATAAGGCGGCAAAGGCTGCTCTCCGCACGGATTGGTCGCCGAGATGGTTTCGCAATAGGCAAGGTTGTTCGCGGCATTCACCCGATCGATGAAAATGACACCGGGCTCGGCGTAATCATACGTCGCGCGCATGATCTTGTCCCAAAGCCCGCGTGCATCGACGGTCTTGTAGACTTTCCCTTCGAACACGAGGTCCCAAGCGGCGCCGCGAGTCACGGCATCCATGAACGCGTCGGTCACGAGAACCGAAAGATTGAAATTCCTGAGCCGCAGCGGATCGGACTTCGCCGCGATGAAGGTCTCGATATCGGGATGATCGCAGCGGAGCGTCGCCATCATGGCGCCGCGCCGTTGCCCGGCCGACATGATCGTCCGGCACATGGCATCCCAGACGTCCATGAAGCTGACGGGACCGGAAGCATCTGCCCCGATGCTCTTGACCGGCGCGCCCTGCGGGCGAAGCGTCGAGAAGTCATGGCCGATGCCGCCGCCTGCCTGCATCGTCAGCGCCGCCTCTTTGACGTTTTCGAAAATGCTCGAAAGATCGTCGGCGATCGTGCCGAGAACGAAGCAGTTGAAAAGCGTGACGTTGCGGTCGGTGCCCGCCCCGGCGAGAATTCGCCCCGCCGGCTGAAAACCAAAATCCGCCATCGCATCGTAGAAGGTGGCGGC
>CAYYDL010000445.1:0-2885 GCA_964470545.1 uncultured Hyphomicrobium sp.
CGGCGGTCATCAATGGCTGATCGGCGTCTCGCCGATGCCGGAGCTCGGCTGAGCGGTCGCCAGCACTTTTGCAGGTTTGACGATCGGTGCGAGCAGGAAGCCGGCGGCAAGGGCGAGCCAAGTCCCGCAGCCGATGATCCACGCCACCGGATCGATGATGTAGTCCCAGAAATTGCGGCTCTCGCCGATGCCGAGCAGGAAGGCCGCGATGGCGACGTTCAAAACAACAGTCATCACACGGTACCCGCGGAAAATCGCATAGGCCGTCGTCAGAGCGATCGTGCTGGGCAAAAGATATCCGCTGTAGCCGAGCATATACGTGTCGTAGTTGAGAAAGCCGGTCGCGGCCGGGTAAAGGACGAGGCCCGCGACGGCCAATACCAGCGCCGCGAAGCGAAATTCCGCGGATCTCGCGATGCGCCGTCCGGTCGTTGCAGAAACCGCGAGTGTTACGAGCAGCACAAGCCCCGGCAACGATAACCGACCGACGGTGGACACGGTCCATTCGAAGAGCGAGCGCGTCGATATCAGAACGAGCAATGCCACGAACACGACGACAACGCCCGCAACAACGCGGGCTGCGAACGATTTCGTGAAAAAGCTCGCGATCGCCGCCGACGCCGTGAAGATGATCAGCGCCGTGCTTGCATCGTTTAGCAAGCTATGAATGTCCGCCGTCATTGCTGTGCCGCCAGGGATTGTGCGCCATGTTCGATCCAGGCGCTCGAAACGCGCACGTGATTGATGGTCCCCAGCGGGCGGGAATAAACAACGTCATACTGCCCCGGCGCGGAGGAAATCAGGAAAGGGTATGCGACGTTTGCTTTCTTGAGTGTGTTATCCATGCGGGCGATGACGCCTACGCGCCGGAACGACTTCACTTCAAGGTCCGTGAGCGCGAGTGTGATATTGCGCTCGGTCTCCGGATCGTCGTTGAAGGCCATCAAAATATGAGACGCATCATATCGGATCGCAGAGATGGGGCCGCTCGGATTCGGCAGATCGATGGGAGCTGGTGGCGTCCAGCTTTTGCCCCCATCGTCGGTACGCGACATCAGAATCTTGTGAGGACTCGCGTGCCGCAGACGCCGCACGAAGGCGATCGCCGTTGAGGGTCCTGTCGGAACGATCATTGGCTGGTAGCCAACTTTCCCTCCGCCGCCAATCCGCCGCCGGTCGACAACCTTCCCCTGCGGATTGAGGACCAGAAGAACCGGAAATTTCCGGTTCATCTCCTGATAGACAGGAAGCCCGATCCGGCCGTCGGCAAAGAGGAATGGCGTCGACTTCGTCAGATGCGACAGGTTGAAGAACGGAGAAGCATAGATCCGCTCTACCGGTCCCCACGTTTCGCCGTTGTCGAGACTGCGGACCATTTCGATTTCGCAGGTCGCCCAGCCGCTGAGGCGTGACGCTGCAAAGAACAACCAGATCTCTTTATCGGAACGCCGGAACGGAACCGGATTTGCGAGGGATTTTACTGTCATCCCGATATCGCCGCTGACGCGCGCGCTGTCTGTGACGATGCGCGGCTTCGACCATCGCGCGCCATCAAAACGCGCGGAAACGATCTCCGCGTTCGCCGCGCCCTCGTACAAGGCGCGATACCAGAAAGCCAAGACACCGTCAGAAGTTTCGACAGCCGAAGCAGCGTGAACAAATCGATGCTCACCGGTCGGCGTTAAGACGTCAGCGCTCGGCTCGAGCGGCCCCCGGACGGGCGTGTCGGGAATATTGATGGCGAACGTCCACGGCGCATTCTGCGGCGCCATTTTCAGGAAGAGCAGAACGATGAGGATCGCCGAGAACAGAGCGATTGCCCAGCCCGCCAAGGCTCCGGAGCTGCGATTAATCAGCAAATTGGTGCACCGCCTGCTATCGAGCTTCGGGGAATAGAGGAATAAAGCCCGCTGTCAACAAGCGGGGAAACGCCCCAAGCAGACAAACCCGGCGCAAGCCGCGAAAACAATTGACAGGTGTGTCTATCGTGTCAGAACCACGAACTCGGTGCCGCTGCCGTTCTCGTTGAGCGGCAATTCCCGGTCCGAGACGATAAGCGAAGAGCCCGGTCGCGCGCGTTCGGTGATCGTTTGCAGGATTTCGTCGGGAATAGTGAATGCGGCGAGCGCCTCGGTCGCCATCTGAACGTCCGAAGCCTCTCCTTGCACGGACGCGGTCCTGCGTTTTTTCTGATCGAACGGCTGGCCGGGCTTAGGCGTTTGCGCACTGACAAGACGCCAATCAAAGGTATTCGGATCGCCGCCATAGCGCATCGCGGTGAAGACATGCGTCCCGACCTTGTGCGCCAGTGGCGTCACCGTGATTGGCGCCTCGAGAAGCGGCTCGAATCCTTGACGGACATAAATTCGCTGTGCCCGGAGGCTGACGAGTACGGCGATCGGCTTCGAGCGAAGCCGCATCTCCTTGTTGGCATCGGTCAACGATGCTTTGGCCGAGGATAGATCTGCCTGTGCATCCCGGAAGGCATCAACGGCCGAATCGCGCGCCGTCTGCGCCGCCGAGTAGGCAGCCTGCACTTCTGCGAAATTCATTTCGCCTTGCGCCGCATCCGCCCGCGCCTTGTCAGCCGCAATCGTCAGATCGAGCAGCGCATTTTCGAGTTCGCCCTCACGATCCAACGCATCGTCCGAAGGCGCGCTGGTTTGCGATCTCGTCCCGGCTGGTTCGGCGCCGCCCGACATATAGGCTTCGAAAGATGTCATCGCATCTTTCTGCTGGCTTTCAGCCGTTTTGACCGCGGCGCGAAGAGGCGCGATCACATTGCGGGCAGCCTCGAATTTCTGCCGCGCATCGTCAAAGTCCTTCGCGGCTGCTTTTACTTTGTCGTCGGCTGCCGTCAGCGCAGCTTGCGCCGTTTTGACTGC
>CAYYDL010000446.1:0-2481 GCA_964470545.1 uncultured Hyphomicrobium sp.
CCGCTTCGTGCGTGACTTCGGCCTGTCGGCCTACGACGCCGGCGTGCTGGTCGCCGAGCGCGAGACCGCCGAATACTTCGAAGCGGTTGCCAAGGGCCGCGACGCCAAGGCGGCCGCCAACTGGGTGATCAACGAGCTCACCGGCCGCCTCAACAAGGAAGGCAAGGACATCGCCGCGTCGCCGGTTTCCGCAGCGCAACTCGGCGCCATGCTCGAGCTGATCGCCGACGGCACCATCTCCGGCAAGATCGCCAAGGACCTGTTCGAGATCCTGTGGAGCGAAGGCGGCGATCCGCGCGTCATCGTCGAGGCGCGCGGCATGAAGCAGGTCACCGACCTCGGTGCGATCGGCAAGGCGATCGACGAAATCATCGCCAAGAACCCGGACAAGGTCGCCGATGCCAGGACCAATCCGAAGGCGATCGGCTGGTTCGTCGGCCAGGTGATGAAGTCCTCGGGCGGCAAAGCGAGCCCGCAGGCGGTCAACGACTTGCTCAAGAGCAAGCTCGGTCTCTGACGCGTCGAGCGTCGCGACGACACGACGCGCGTCGCCCGACACGGTCGTCGCACGCGCTTCGTCGAGCGCTTCGCGCATGCGTTCGGATACCATTTCGCCTCTCCTCCCGACGTCGAAACGAAGCGCAAGCCGCGAATCAGAGCGGGGCGATTCGCTCGTTTTTGATCGATTCCGGTCGGCCGAGACCCTTCGACAAGGCGGCCTGTGCAAAATTTTTTCCAACGCGCGCACGATGCGCGATCGCTTCGCCGATACGACGAAAGAGCGCGCGCGAACGTGCGCTTCCTCGTGTCAATGGCACCGTCGACGAAATTTAAGGCGCACAAAAACGCCTTGTGTCATCGCGCTTTTTGCAATTGCGCCGAATGACGTCGCTTGATCGTCAAATGATCGGCGTCGATCGCGTCATCGACGCGAATGCGCGCGCGATGTACGCGCAACGAAGCGACGACGATGCGTGTCGTACACACTTCCTTAAGTGGAACGCTGCTTTTTTCGTTGTGCTGTAGTAAACGAAATGCAGTGCGCTTCGATTCGCGATGCGCACTGAAGCGACACCGCCATGATCTCATGGCTAGGAGGGCAGCAATGGCGAAACGTAGGAAGAAGGCAGCGGCGAAGAAGACGGCGAAGAAGAAGAGCCGGAAGAAGAGGCTCTAGTCGACGCCACGTCTCGATCTTCGCGCTGCTCTGCAGAGCTGAAGATTGCGTCATACGGGCCGGTGGCGGCCACGGGGTTGCCAGCGTGACGCGGCACTGCGCGGCGCCCCGGTTCCGGATGACACTCCAGGGCGTCGGCGAGGCAGAGGCTCTCGCCGACGCCCTCGGATTTTGAGGGAGCCGCGGTGACGGCATTGCCCCGGCGAACAAGCCGGCTTCAGCCGCCCGCCTTCAGGCGCTTGTTGCAGGCGCTCCAGTATTTCGGCCAGGTCATTCCCTTCTCGATCTTTCCGGCGGCTTTGTCCGCCTTCCATTCAGCGCCGCATTTCTTCTGACGTTCGCGCATCGCCTGCTGTGCGGCCGACACGGTTCGCTTCGGCTTCGCCTGGGTCGTCGTCGCCGGTGCGGTCGTCTGTGCACCGGCGGGACGGCTTGCGAAGGTGAGCGGCGCGGCGACCAATGCCGCGACGATGGTCGCGGCAGCGATCCTGCGGATCATGATGTTCTCCCTATGCGACTTGTTGTTGCCCATCCGCGGGCTGCATCGCGCGTGGCGGCGTACAACCCGTTCGGCAGGATAACCACCGCAGATTGTATTGGCAAAGCAGTGCGCCGGCCCAGCGGGGAGGGCGTTGATTGCGCTTTGGCGCGCCGCCGCCTTATGTCTCGACCCGACGGGATCAATAAGGGCGGACGGGCAGGGGCAGCTTCATGGCACGCAAGTCGGTGAGCAAGTCGGCGAAGACAGCGAAAGCGAAGACAGCGGCGGGCAAGAGCGCGAAGCGGCCCGCGGCCAAGGCGGCGAAGCCGATCGCGCTCTACTACTGGCCGACGCCGAACGGCTTCAAGATCTCGATCATGCTCGAGGAATGCAGGCTCCCCTACACCCTGATCCCGGTGAACATTTCCAAGGGCGAGCAGTTCAATCCCGACTTCCTGGTGATCTCGCCGAACAACCGCATGCCGGCGATTGTCGATCCGCAAGGGCCGGGCAACCGGCCGATCTCGATCTTCGAGTCCGGCGCGATCCTGCAGTATCTCGGCCGCAAGACCGGCAAGTTCTATCCCGCCGACGAGCGCGGCCGCGTCGCGGTCGACCAGTGGCTGTTCTGGCAGATGGGCGGCCTCGGGCCGATGGCCGGCCAGCTCAACCACTTCAAGCACTACGCGCGCGAGACGCTCGCCTATGCGATCAAGCGCTACGAGGACGAGGTCAATCGTCTCTACGGCGTGATGAACAAGCGGCTCGCCGATCGTGAATTCCTCGCCGGGCGCTATTCGATCGCCGACATGGCCTGCGTCGG
>CAYYDL010000447.1:0-2155 GCA_964470545.1 uncultured Hyphomicrobium sp.
CGTCTGGAAGGGATTGAACACCAGGGTCAAGCCTGGGCCGCGAACGCCGCTGAATTTGCCGAGCACGAAGAGCACGCCACGCTCGTACTGGCGCAAGATCCGCACCGAGCTGATGGCGTAGAAAATCAGGATGAGCACCAAGACGGGTCCGAACATATCGGGTCTCCTCCGGCGAATGGCCATGGAGGCGATAAGTACCGCCGGGAACGAGGAACGACCAGCGTTATTCGCTGGGACAGGTGTGTGCGCTTACTTAGTGTGGGTCTGTTTCTAAGAAAAGTCCGCCGTGCGGTCATTCAGCCCGTTCGGCTTGGCTGTTGCCAAGCGATACGGGTCCGCCGCCGAGAACTGAGTCGTCGCCGCGACTGAGCGCGATGCCCATTTTCAGCGACTCCGCGATCCGCCGCGAGCGATCAATGAAGAGGGCGGCGGCGGCGGGCGGACATACGGCGCGGGCGGTTTCCGCAAAGAGTGCGAGCCAGCGTTCGAAATGTGTGTCGGTGATCTCTGCGATTGCTGCATGGACCGGCATCGGACGCCCCTTGTAGCGTCCAGTCATCAATACCACGGACGACCAGAAGTCGCGCAGCTTGGCGAGATGCTCGTCCCAATCCGCGATGCGCGACTCGAACACCGGACCAAGGATCTCGTCGCGACGCACCGCAGCGTAAAAGCGGTCAACGAGTGTGCCGATAAGTTTCTCATCGATTCCGGCAGCGATGCCGGGCGCTTCGGGACGCGGTCTCTGGAGCATGATCTAACCTTTGACGGCCATAAGAATAAGATGTACGAAATATGCATCTTTATTTTCGCTCGGCAAGGTTGGGATATTGATCGAGGTCAAAACATGCGATTAACAGCCATGTCCGACTATTCGCTGCGGGTGCTGATGTACATCGGAAGCAGCGACGACCGTCTTTGCACGATTGCCGAGATCGCTCGCGCCTATGGGATTTCGGAAAACCACCTGATGAAGGTCGTCAACAGGTTGGGCCAGTCCGGACTCGTCGAGACCGTCCGTGGCCGGAACGGGGGCCTCAGACTCGGAAAAGCTCCTCAGGCCATCCGTGTCGGCGAGGTCTTGCGCGCTACGGAGGAGGATTTCGATCTCGTCGAGTGCTTCGGTTCGGATGATACGTGCCGCATTACGCGTGTCTGTCGACTGAAGCATGCACTCCGGCGGGCGCTGAAAGCCTATCTCGCCGAGCTCGATGCGTGGACGCTCGCCGATATCATCTCCAACCGGCAGAGTCTCCGGTCGGAATTGAACCAAGCTTATCTTTGATCGCATGTTAGAGAGCTGCCGGCATGCTCAAAACCCGTCTTACGGAACGTCTCGGTTTGCGCCATCCGATGATCGGAGCGCCGATGGCGTTTGCGGCCGGCGGGCGTCTTGCCGGGGCGATATCGGAAGCGGGCGGTCTTGGTCTGATCGGGGGTGGATACGGCGATGCCGACTGGCTGTCGCGGGAATTCGCTGTCGCGGGAAACAGGGCAGTTGGCTGCGGGTTTATAACGTGGTCACTCTCCACAAAACCCGCGCTGCTCGATCTGGCGCTTGAGAGCAATCCCAAGGCTATCCTACTGTCCTTCAGCGATCCGGCGGCGTTTGCGGCGCGCATCCGGAATCGCGGAGTGACGCTCATCTGTCAGATACAGACGCGGCGCGACGCGGAGCGCGCGATCGACTGCGGCGCCGACGTCATCGTCGCGCAGGGATCGGAGGCGGGCGGCCACGGCGAGAAACGTGGCACATTTGCCTTGGTGCCCGAAATTGCCGATCTGATCGCGAAGATTTCTCCGGACACCCTTCTGTGTGCGGCTGGCGGCGTCGGTGACGGTCGAGGTCTCGCCGCCGCGCTCTTGCTTGGTGCAGACGGCGTTCTCGTCGGATCGCGGTTTTGGGCATCGGAGGAAGCCAACGTCTCGGCGCGTATGCACGCCGCTGCGCTGGCTGCGACGGGAGATGCAACCATTCGATCGCGGCTCATGGATCTGGCGCGGAAACTCCCAATGTCTATAGCCTGGATGGCTTTTCCGCTGACTGTGCGCAAGAAACTGGCTGACTACCCGTCCGCTCGCACCTATGCTGGGCAGAACGTCCACGCCGAGTGTTTGAAAGCGCTGCTGCAAGCTGCTGATGAGCGGACCATGC
>CAYYDL010000448.1:0-2404 GCA_964470545.1 uncultured Hyphomicrobium sp.
ACATGGCACTTGTCGTTGACGAGTACGGCGGCACCGACGGTCTCGTCACCATCGAAGACTTGATCGAGCAGGTCGTCGGCAACATCGAAGACGAGCACGATGACGACGACGAGACGAATATCGTCGTCGATCCGAAGCTCGGCATCGTCGCCGTGGCGCGGACACCCATCGAAGAACTTGAAAAACACCTCGGCGTGAAGCTTGTCCCGGAAGATGAAGAAACCGACGTCGACACCATCGGCGGTCTCATCTTTTCGATGCTCGGCCGCGTTCCCGCGCGCGGCGAACTCATCCGCCACCCGACGGGCGTCGAGTTCGAGGTTCTGGATGCAGATCCGCGCCGCGTGAAAAAACTCAAGGTCCATCCTCCGCGCCCGCCCGTCACAAACACCAAGTCCTTGCCTGAAGCGCCGAAGGCGTGATGGACGCGACGGCGCCACATCCGAATCCACCGTCGTTTGCACGCGCGCGGACGAAAATCGCGGGCCTTCGCGGCTGGCGTCGGAGTGTCGTCGCAATCGCTGCGGGAGGGCTGTCGGCATTGGCCTTTGCACCGATGTTCGTCACGCCAGTCCTCTTCCTGACACTCCCCGTTTTCGTCTGGCTGATCGACGGTAGCGGCAATTGGCGCCGCGCATTTAGCGCCGGCTGGCTGTTCGGGTTCGGCTATTTCTTCTGCAATCTCTTCTGGGTCGGCGATGCGTTCCTGGTCGAAGCCGACAAGTTCGCGTGGCTCTTGCCGTTCGCGGTCACGCTTCTGCCTGCCGGTCTCGCGCTGTTCTGGGCTGTCGGCGCCGCCGCGGCCCGCATGTGTTGGAGCGAAGGCATCGCACGCATTTTTGTCTTTGCGATTGCGCTCTCCATCGTTGAGTGGCTAAGGGGCCATATCCTGACAGGCTTTCCATGGGATCTTCCCGGCTACGCGCTGACCTATCCGCTTCCGTTGATGCAGAGCGCGGCACTGTTTGGCGCTTACGGTCTGACGGCGATCGCGCTCTTCGTTTTTCCCGCGCCGCTCGTGATGCTTGCCGACACTCGCGACCGCCTGACGCCGCGCAAAATCGTTGACGCAGTTCTGCTCGCCGCCGCTCCCCTCAGTCTGATGCTCGCCTTCGGCAATTGGCGACTGCAGACGCCGCAGGAATTTGTTCCGGGCGTCAAACTCCGCATCGTTCAGCCGAGCGTGCCTCAGCGCGAGAAATGGATGGCGCAATACCAGCGCCGCATCTTCGACGATCATATCGCGCTCTCGCTGACCAATCCGAATGGCCAGAAAGATTCACTTGCCGGTATTACACATCTCATTTGGCCGGAAGCGGCGATGCCGTTCTTTCCGCTCGAAGCGCCCGTGGCGCTCGACATTCTGGCGAATATTCTTCCGCCCGGAACGACGTTGATAACCGGTGCGATACGACACGATCCGACGTTGCCACCAGATTCGCCGATCACGCCTGAGACCCGCACGCTCAACAGCATTCTGGTCCTGAACGAACGCGCCCAACCGATCGCGACCTACGACAAGATCCATCTGGTCCCGTTCGGCGAATACATGCCGTATGAGAAAACGCTTGCCGCGATCGGCATCGAGAAGCTGACCCGCGGCCGGGGCTCCTTTGCGAGTGGTCCGGAGCCGCGGCCGCTCATGGTAATTCCCGGATTGCCGCCGGCCCTTGGTCTCGTCTGCTATGAAGCACTTTTTCCCGGAAACATCGTTCAAGGCTCTGAGCGCCCCGGGGTCTTGATCAACGTCACGAACGATGGCTGGTTCGGCGAGACTACGGGACCCTACCAGCATTTCCTGCAAACCCGCGTTCGCGCGGTGGAAGAAGGCGCGCCCCTCGTCAGAGCCGCGAATAACGGCATCTCTGGCGTCGTAGACCCGTACGGCCGTGTTCTGAAATCGCTCGAATTGGATGTCAGAGGCGTAATCGACAGTACACTTCCGAAAGCGATCGCCCCGCCTCCCTACGCACGAATCGGTGACTGGATGCTGGTTGCAGTTCTTGGCCTTTTTGCCCTGCTGGCTATCGGCCTCCGGAAAAAAAGCCGTTAATCAAAGTCTTGAAGTCAACATGTCGCGGAGTGGCTCGGACATTGACGCCCGTCCCGTGTGCACCTAGGAAGTGCAAAGACTTTGTCTCTGGAACTGGTGGCTGTGCGAGTGATGGTGGACGACATTTCAATTGAAGACGAGTCGAGCGAAGATGCTCCCAAAGGCTCTCGCCGCGCCAATCCGATGGATGTCCATGTCGGCTCGCGCGTCAGGCTGCGCCGCATGCTGCTCGGCATGAGCCAGGAGAAGCTCGGCGAGCACTTGGGGCTGACATTCCAGCAGGTCCAGAAATACGAGAAAGGCGTCAATCGCATTGGCGCCAGCCGCCTCTTCGATCTCGCAAGAGTGCTC
>CAYYDL010000449.1:0-3122 GCA_964470545.1 uncultured Hyphomicrobium sp.
TGTCGAAGAAGGTGACGCCTAGATCTACGGCGTCACGCAGGAGCTTGATCATCTCGCTGCGCTCGCCAGCGGCGCCATAGGCCCAGGTCATGCCCATGCAGCCGAGGCCAAGCGCTGAAACTTCGAGGCCGCTCTTTCCCAAATGGCGCGGGTTCATGGTCAATCTCCGCTGATGGATGTGGCGACAGGGTGGCTTTACGACTGTCGCGTCGCCCGCCTTGCGGTCGGGCCCGCCGTAGCGACGACTTTCGTGCGGACAGGATCGTTTAGACTAGGTGTTTGATCCCGGAGTTTGATGGTGCAGTCTTTTCACTGGAGTGGAAGGAGGCACTATGGGCCAGGTTCTCCACGGCAGCGCCACCACGACGGAGGCGATCCGTCGAGCGATACAGCATAGTCAAGAGAGTCTGAGGGCGCTCGCCAAGCGGTACGGCATCAACCCGAAGACGGTCGCGAAGTGGAAGCGGCGCGGCTCCGTCGCCGATCTCCCGACCGGCCCGAGGCAGCCACGTTCGACGGTCCTCTCCGTCGAGGACGAGGCGATCATCGTCGCCTTCCGCAGGCATACGCTGCTGCCGCTGGATGACTGCCTGTACGCTCTGCAGGCAACAATCCCGCATCTGACGCGGTCGTCCTTGCATCGTTGCTTGCAGCGCCACGGCATCGGCCGTCTGCCCGATGTCGAGGGCGACAAGCCGGCAAAGAAGAAGTTCAAGCCCTACCCGATCGGGTTCTTCCACATCGACATCGCCGAGGTGCAGACGGCCGAAGGCAAGCTCTACCTCTTTGTCGCCATCGACCGTACCAGCAAGTTCGCCTTCGTCCAGCTCGTCAACAAGGCGAACCGCGTCACGGCTTCCGCTTTTCTGGTCGCGCTGATCGCCGTCGTTCCCTACAGGATCCATACGGTTCTAACCGATAACGGCATCCAGTTCCGCTTCGCGCCACGCTACGCAGACGGCCCCACCGCACGATACATGACCCATATGTTCGACATGCGCTGCCGCGAGAACGGCATCGAGCACCGCTTCACCAAGATCAACCATCCTTGGACCAACGGCCAGGTCGAGCGAATGAACCGCACCATCAAGGAAGCCACCGTTCAGCGCTACCACTACGACAGCCATCAGCAGCTTCGGCGTCATCTCGACGACTTCGTCACTGCATACAACTTCGGCCGCAGACTGAAGACCCTCAAGGGCCTCACGCCCTACGAGTTCATCTGTAAATGCTGGACCTCACAACCAGAGCGATTCATCCTCAACCCGCTCCACCAAATGCCGGGACTAAACACCTAGTTCGCCGTGCCTCTCGCTGACCCCACATATATCGGCCAGGTCGCTTCCGTTACCGGAGCCATCGTGCGCGTCCGGCTTCGCGAAGACATGCCCTCAACGCTCGTAATGATCGGCGGCGAGTCTTACCGCGTAGGCCAGATCGGCGGGTTCTTTCGTGTCCCTTTGGGCTACACAAACCTTTACGCCGTCTGCACCCAGATCGGCGCCGACGCGGCCCCGCCGGGCAGCGCTGAAGGCGCTTCCGGCGCAGCTCTTGAAACCGATTCCCAGCTTCGCCTTTCGGGTTTTCGCTGGATGACTATCGTGCTGTTCGGCGAAGGTCTTGGTGGTGAATTTGAACGCGGCGTCGGCCAATATCCTACGGTTGGCGATGAGGTTCACCTGGTCACCAATGACGATCTCAAGGTGATCTACGGCTGGTCGAAGGGCAAGAAGGGCACGATCTCCGTTGGCCAGATAGCGGCCACTTCGGGAATCTCCGCCGACATCAGCGTCGCCGGTCTGGTCAGCCGGCACAGCGCCATTGTCGGATCTACCGGCGCAGGCAAATCGAATCTTGTCACCGTCCTTCTTGAAACAGTCGCTGACGGCAGCCTGCCGAATGCCCGCGCGATCGTCATCGATCCACACGGCGAGTATGCGACAGCGCTTGGCGACAAGGCGCGGGTATTCCGCATCCGGCCCGATGAAGCAGCAGGAGAAAGGCCGCTCTGGGTACCGTTCTGGGCGCTTCCGTTTACCGAGCTTCAGCAGCTCACGCTGGGCGGTCTCCAGCCGAACCACGAAGCCGCTATCCGCGATCAAGTGCTCGACATGAAAGTCGCTGCGGCGCAGCGTCTTGCGATACAACCGCCGCCGGAGACGCTCACTGCGGACTCGCCTGTACCTTTTAGCATCAAGCGCCTTTGGTATGAGCTGGATAAGTTCGAGAGGGTAACCTTTCCGGTCGCCAATCCGCAGACAGACGACAATGCCAATGCTCCGGAAGAGGTGGGCGATGCCGCAGCCCTGAGATCCGATCGCTACCCGGCAGCGAGTCCGTATAACCAGGCCCCATACAAAAACCAGCGCAAGCGAAACATCGAACGCCACCTCGACCTTATGCGCAGTCGCCTGAAAGACAGCCGCTTCTCGTTTTTGTTCTCGCCCGGCGGAGGATATGAACCTAACCTTGACGGCGAGGTCGCGACCGATCTGGACTCATTGGTTCGGGATTGGGTTGGGCACGACAAGCCCATCACGATCTTCGATGTTTCCGGGTTGCCGTCCGAAGTGCTCCCGACAATCGTCGGCACGATGCTCCGGGTGGTCTACGACATGCTGTTCTGGGCGCAGGACCTCCCGGTCGGGGGGCGCGAGCAGCCGCTCCTGGTTGTCCTAGACGAGGCCCATCGGTTTGTTCCCGAGGGTGACGAGACCTCCGCCCACCGCACGCTGTCGATGATTGCAAAGGAGGGACGGAAGTACGGGACCGGTCTCATGCTGGTTACCCAGCGCCCATCGGAAATCGACAGCGCCGTGCTGAGCCAATGCGGTTCCCTGATTGCGTTGCGGATCACCAACTCAGCGGACCGCGCCAAGGTTGCTGCCGCCGTCCCGGATGACCTTGGCGGGCTGGTTGAACAGTTGCCATCGCTGCGGACGGGCGAGGGCATATTTCTCGGCGAAGTCATGCCGATTCCGTCGCGCGTTCGCGTGCGCAAGGCAAAGCAAAAACCGGTCGGCGATGATCCGAAACTGCCGGAAGTGTGGCAGGTGGCCGAACGGCCTGACGGCGCTCTGTATTCTCGCGCTCTCGCGAACTGGCGTGCTCAGTCTACCTCT
>CAYYDL010000450.1:0-5680 GCA_964470545.1 uncultured Hyphomicrobium sp.
AGGAATAACGCTGCATACCCGATGTCTTCGACCGTGCCGAGCTTATTGAGGGGGATCGATGCGGCCATAGACTTCTCGTACTCGGGCCCGAGTTCCGCCAGCCCTTCCGTCTTGATGTTGCCTGGCAGAACGGCGTTGACCGTGATGCCATACTTGGCGAACTCCAGGCAGGCCGTCCGCATGAAGCCGAGCTGTCCGGCTTTCGTCGCGCCGTAGTGCGCCCAGCCGGGGAAGCCTGTCACAGGCCCGGTGATCGACGATGTGATGACGATGCGCCCCTGGTCCGAGTTCTTGAGATAAGGCAGGCACGCCTTGATCGGCAGGAATGTCCCCTTGAGGTTCGTCGCCGAGACGAAGTCCCAGTCCTCGGGCGACAGTTCCTCAATTTTGGTTTGCGGAAAGATGCCGGCGTTGGCGCATAGGATGTCGATCCCGCCGTAGGCCGTCGCCGCCTTCTCCGCGAGAACCTGCATGTCGCCCATGCTGGTGATGTCGGCCGCGACCCCCATGGCTGTGCCGCCGGCCTTACGGAACTCTTCGGCGGCCGCTTCTGCCTCGTTAAGATGCCGGGATACAACGACGACCTTTCCCCCACTCTTAGCGAAGACACGGGCAATTCCCTTGCCGATGCCCTTGCTTGCTCCGGTAACGATGACCGATCGACCTGCGATAGACGTGAGCATTCCTTGCTCCCTGTGCGTGCGGATTTTCTTATGAAAAGGCGGACGCCTATGAAGCGTCCGCCGTCTTGGCTTCTCTCTCTATGCCGGGCCTGCGGCTACTCGTTCATCACCATACGTCCGATCCGTGCGTGGGCGGCAGGCGAGATCACGCGAAGCGCGATGCCCCAGACGAGACCTACGCCAAGGATGACGAACGCGATCAGCGGAATGCGGCTGCCGAAGCTCCCTGTGCCACCAAACGTCTCGAGGTTCACGACGAGCAGATAGACAAGCCAGACCTGAGAGATAAACGCTATCACCGGGGCAATAAGGGCCGCGAAGATATTGACTTCGCCCGGATGATTGACGCGGAAGTACACGATGATCGCGATCGAGACGACGGCCTGCAGGATGAGCAGAAGCATCGTTCCGAGAACGGCAAGCATGGTGTAGACGCCCACGTAGGCTTGCGCATTAGCGTCGTTCGTACCCATGAAATAGGCGAACAGGCAGACCCAAAGCGCGGCCAGAAGTGTCTGAACAACCGAGGCAACGTGTGGGCTCTTATGGATCGGATGTGTTTTGCCGAGGAAGCCCGGCAGAACGCCCTCACGGCCCAGCGAGTACATGTAGCGGGAAGCCGTGTTGTGGAAGGCCATGCCGCAGGCAAAGGAACTGGTCAGGATGAGCACGGCCATGGCCTCGTTCGCCCACTGCCCGACAAATTCGGTGATCGGCGTAAGGAAGAAGTTGCCCGAGTCGCCGACGGCCTTCGCCAGCATATCGCCTTCGGTCGGATAGGCCGAAATCGCGCACCAGCTTGTGATGATGTAGAAGAGACCGAGCCCGATCACCGAATAGTAAAGCGACCGGGGAATAATGTGCTTCGGGTCGACCGACTCCTCCGCATAGTTCGGAGCCATCTCGAAGCCGACCCAAGACCAGAACGCCATAAACACACCGACCGCCGCTGCTCCCGCCGCGATGTCGGTCGTCCCGACCTTCTGGGCGGCGACCGGAGTCATGACGTGGAAGACATTCAGGGCTTCGAGGTTGAAGGCGCCCGGACCCTTGGCGAGAAACACGCCGACGTCGAACACCGTCAGCATGATAACTTCGAAGACCAGGGCCGCACCCAGAACCTTCACCGAGATCTGCACGTCCTGGTAAGCCAGGAACGAGATGAACGCGATCATGAAAAGGGAAAGATAAATCCAGGGAATGTTGATGCCGAAGTGCGACTGGAGCCAGGAGTTGCCGAAGAATGCAAAGAGACCCGTCAACGACGCCTCAAACACACTGTAGGAAGCAAGCGAGGCAATGCCTGCAGCCATGCCGACATCCCGCCCTAGACCGAGGCTGATAAAGGAATAGAAACCGCCGACAGAGGAGACCTTGCTGGACATCGCCGCATAGGCGACCGAAAAGATCGTGAGCACGATCGTCGCCAAGAGGAATGCGGCGGGGACGTAGATGCCGTTGCCAAAACCGGCGGCGAACGGCACGTTTCCAAGCATGGCAGATTCGGGTGCCGCGCCAGTGACCGTCAGAAACAGCACGCCGATCAGGCCGATGGCCTTGGCGTGGAGCCGGTCGACCGAAGCATCCTTACTTACATCGAAGCTCTCTGTGGCTTCGAGCGAACTTGTATTGGGTGATGTCACGTTGGCTACTCCCCCTGGGTTGCAGTCATCCGAACATCCAGGATCTGTTCGGCGCGAGTTTGAACGTACACGTACTGACCGGCATTGATCCGCGGCTCATCCGCTTCGGGCTTGGATTTTCGAACGGCCGCACTATCTGTAAAGCTATATGTCCGGGCCAAAGCGGGGTTTGACATTGCAGTGTCAAAACTTGACCTATGTCAACTGAGGCCCATGATCTCTTTGAGTTCCGTGCTCGACATGACGTGGCAGTAGATCATGTTCATGATCTCGAGCTCCTTATGATGAAGCTCGTCCGACCCGGCCGCGCAGCAATCCTCGACCACGACGACTGCAAAGCTCTCGTCCGCAAGGCTCCGGACGGTCGACGAGACGCATTGGTCGGTAAAAATCCCGCAGCAGACGACGGTCTTGATCCCGAGGTTAGTCAGGATAAGGCGCAGGTTCGATCCGGTCAGCGCACTGTCCGTTGTCTTCGTAACGACGATTTCGTCGCCCACCGGCGCCAGCTCCGGCACGATCTGTGACGGCCGCTCATCTTTCGGCAGAAGCAGATTGTTCCAGCCGGGCATCTTCTGTGATAGCGACCGGTCCCGGCCATCCTTCGTGTGGCAGGCAATTCGGGCGAAAAGACATTCGATGCCGTTCTTGCGGAATGTCGCGAGCAGATCCTGCGTCCGTGGCAGCACCATCTGGTGCATGCGGTCGTGGAACGGTGTCCAAGCGTCGTACCGGCGCTGATCCTCCGCCGAAAGCGACGCCCGGTCAGGCCGATCCAGATAGGTGTTCTGGACGTCGATAATGAGAAGGGCGGTGTGGGCTTTCGAAAGATCGGGATCGTCGGGTTCCGGCGCGCCGTCGTAATAAATGGATCGATACCCCGTCTTCCAGCTCATGCCTGACCTTTCAAAAGCGCTTCTTATACAAGGAGCGGCGCTCATAGACGTCGGCTGCCTCCTCGACGAAAGCCGCGACGCCCGCCGCCCCATAAACGTCGCGAAGCTCCCTCGCCGCCGCGACGAGTTCATCTTTTGAGCCCGCGCGGCCCGGCCGCAACAGCTCATAAACGCGCATGATCACGTCCTGAGGCACGTCGACCAGCTCGGCGCCGCGCTCGAAATTCGCCGCCAGCGTCGGCCGTCCGGCTGCCTTGGCAATCTCCGCCTGCTGTCGAAGTGCCCGCCCGGTGATGCGGAGGTCCGCGAGACCGACATGGTCGGAAAGAACGCCCTCGAGGGTGATGTCATCGAGGGTCTTGCCGGCTTTCGTCTCGACGATGTCTGGCCGCTTCTCGGCGAGCGGGTAGTCGGCAACCGATAAAGGCTTGTCGCTCATGCAGCGGCTCCGAGGAACATGATGTCGATCTCCTCCGGCTCCGCGCCTTCTGATGTCATCTCTGTCTCGATCGCATAGATCAAGGAGACGCGTGCGTGATAGCGCGAGCCCATTGCCTCGCCGCGCGTCGGGACAATGACTGGTTCGGGCATCTCGCCTTGCGCGTAGGCCGCCGCATTGAGGCCCATGCGCTTGTAATGTTCGAGCTTCGTGATCGGCGAATTCGAGAAAAGCTCAAGATTATTGTGCGGCAGCCGATCCTTCTGATGAATGACGGCCGTGCCTTTCGCCTGAATGCCGATACCGATCCCGGACCCCGCGAGACGCGCCGCGCTGAGGCCGAGGAATGACGTGTCGGCGGTATGGCGCATCCGGACGACGCGCGCCGTGCAGCCGCCTTCGGTTATTCCGGCGATGAGCACACGCAGAATGGCCGAAAGTGGATGTCCCCCCACCGTCTGGAAAAGCTTGACGCCAAATGCGGGGCTGATGCCTATCACGACCTCCCGGGGATTATGCGTAACCGTTGCAGGACCGATCGGACGATAGGCGATGCGTGTCACCTCGGCAGGCCGGAAGTTGGCCTCCGCCCTCAGCACTTCTCCCCGAGTCAGCACATCCCGGATGGCGACGATTTCTTCGCGCCGGGCTTCGCTCAGCCGATATCCCGTGCCCGGTCCCTGGTATTCGTTCGGATCGTTGACGGCGCTGACGATGCGCCCGTCGCGGATGATGGCTGACGTCTGCAGGTAATCGCCTGAGACGCGCAGTCGGACGAGCTTCAGCAGGTTCTCGGCTTCTTCCTGGAAACCTCGAGCCGCCAGCGCTTTGATCACGTCGATGACTGTAATCGACCGGGAGAAAATGGCCTCGCTGATCATCGCGACGTCGCGACCTGAAAACGTACGCGTTTCATCCGAGCCCGAAGCGGCGATGACGCTCTGTTTCATGTCGGCAGTAGGTTTCGCCAAGCCAAGCTCTTCGAGAACGGCACTGAGCGCATCGACTGCGCGCGTGCGAAGCTCCATGACCCGGGCTTCGCCGACTGGCGTCAAACCGCCATCGGCTTCGAAATCGCGCTGAAGAACCAGATAGTCCTCAAGCTCTTCGCCATTCAGGAGAGATGCGTTGAACGAATTGTCGTACTTCAGGATCGACCCGAAGCCCGAGCAGATGAGATCCGAGCCAGCGACGAGGTAAGGCAGGATTTTCGCCCCGACTCGAATTTCCGATTCCGTCGCCCGGGCATCGTTTCCGGAAGCGCATTCAAGGTCGAGCCAGACGGCGATAAGGTTTTCCGCCATCAATTCGCGCATGCCACCTGGGACTGTGCACGTCACCGGCGCGCCGTCGATGCCGCCGTTCTGCGTGCCCTGCACGCCCATCGCGCGCTGGAGGCAGAGACAGCGCGCTTCCAGATAGAGCAGCGACTTGCGGTCATGGAATCCCATCAGCAACTCCGAGCCTGCGCCCGACGTGCAGCGCATCTTGATGCCGCGCGAAGCATAGGCAGCAGCCAGAAAGGCCTTCGACCAAGGCGTGTCGTCGCCGTCGATGAAGCTCTTTTCCGTTCCGTAAACCGAAACGGTTTCGGCATACGAGGTAAAGCCGGCCATGCCGATCTTCAGCTCTTCGGCCTCCTCGCTTGAGCACTGAAATAGCGTGCCCCATCGTCCGACCGACGCGCCGACCGCGCAGGCAACTGCGTTCGACCAGGAATTACGGGCAACCCGCATCGTCGTTTCGATCTCGTCAAATCCGAACGCGACGGCGGTCGCGGCATCGGCGGCCATCTGTAGCGGATCGTCCTTAGCATTCGTCACGTGCGCCTGGTTGCCCGGCGTCTGCCGCGCGCGCATCTTGCTGTAGGCGAACGCAATCTCGAGCGACGACAGGTGCGCGACGACCTCGGCAAGCTTGGCCGGGGTCATGCCATGGGCGAGGCGGACGAGGGTGCTGCGGGGCACGTTCATGTCGACGAGCATCCGCGCGACCTCGATCGACGGCATCGCCATTGCT
>CAYYDL010000451.1:0-5106 GCA_964470545.1 uncultured Hyphomicrobium sp.
ACCAGGCTCTCGCCTTTCCAGGCGAAAACCGGAATGCCTGCAGCAGCGATCGCGGCAGCGGCGTGGTCCTGGGTCGAGTAGATGTTGCAGGAAACCCACCGGATATCGGCGCCGAGAGCGGCGAGCGTTTCGATAAGCACCGCCGTCTGAATCGTCATATGCAACGATCCCGCGATGCGGGCGCCCTTCAGAGGCTTTGCCGCGCCATACTCCTCGCGCGTTGCCATGAGGCCCGGCATTTCGGTCTCGGCGATCGCGATTTCCTTCCGCCCCCAGTCGGCGAGGCCAAGATCCTTGACGATGTAGTCGGAAAATTTCGTGCTCATGCGGCTCTGTTCCTCATAGATGCACCGTTCTCATCTTGCCCCGGCTCAGGCCCAGGCGTTCAAACGGGCCGCGTCCGGACCGCTTGGGGTTGAAAGTCTGTCGGTGCTTGCTATAGCGAACTCGCCGGGTCGACGCAATAACATATAAACAAGTCTTTATGTCCCAATCAGGCCGCAGCGGTCGTGGATATAAATATTTTAGGTTATTTTCAGTATTTTTGACGATCTATACTTATTGTTACTTCCTCCTCCAGAGTAATATTTTGTTAATCTCATAAACAATTAAAAATTAGCGTATTAATTTCCTATAAATCTATCCGCGCTCAAGGTCGTGACAAGTATTTGCCGTGGAGGCGGATCGATGATGTTGGCGTCAGTATTGGGTCGCGTGCTGGGCGGTCGGCAAGGCGTATGCCGCGGGTTAATGGGGAAAATCCGGCAACGAGCGCGGTTGAACGACCTTTGGGCGGAGTCGCGCGGCAGCGTCGCGATCATCTTCGGCCTCACGATGTTCGTGCTGTTCCTGATGATCGGGCTGGCGGTCGATTATGCGCGTTTCGTGAACGCCCGCAGTCAGACGATCGAAGCAACGGACGCTGCGGTACTTGCCGGTGCACGGGCGCTGCAGACGAACGGCGGAGACCAGAGCGCGGCCGTTCAGGTCGCGGAGACATATTACCAGCAGGCCACGAAAAACCGAATTCCGATTCTCGATCGGTCCGACAGCATCGATTTCGTCGTGACCGACAACGGGACCGCAATGCAGACGACGGGCAACGCGAGGGTCGCGACGCCCTTCATGCATCTGGCATTTCTCGGCAGCGATCACATGCAGTCATTGCCTCTGCTGCACTCCGACGGATCCGACTACTCGAAAGCTGTGCTGGCTGTCGGGGGCAACGGCGAGACCAATCTCGAGGTCAGCCTGATGCTGGACATCACCGGGTCGATGAAGGGACAAAAGCTGCAAGACATGAAAGATGCAGCCTCCGATCTCGTGAACATTGTGGTGTGGCAAGATCAGAGCGAATACACCTCGAAAATCGCGATTGTTCCCTTCGCTTATGATGTGCGTCCGCCGAGTTCGGCGTTAGCGAGTATCCGTGGTTCCGGACTCGCCAGTAGCGAGACTGTCAGTGGGACGAAATATTATCTGTCGGATTGCGTCGTAGAGCGCGCCGGCGCTCAAAGGTATACCGACGCGGCTCCCGGCTCGGGCAAATACCTGATGGCCCATTATACAACAGATACGACCGGGTCAGGTAAGAACAAAAAAGGCGATTGCGACGTGGCGTCAAACGCCGAGGTGCTGCCGCTCACCAGCGACAAATCTACCCTGCTCGATAAAATCAATAATTTGCAAATCGCCGGAAGCACTGCGGGTCACATCGGTACGGCGTGGGCGTGGTACATGCTGTCGCCGGACTGGGGGTCTCTCTGGCCTTCTTCCTCCAGCAGGCCGGCGGCATACGGAACCGACAAGCTGAAGAAAATTGCGGTTCTCATGACGGACGGCGAATACAACACGTCCTATACTGCGAGCGGCACCGCAATCAGCGAGAAAATAAATGGCACGCGGGTGACCTGTACGGGGTCTGCCAACACCGACTGTTCGAGCGCCCAAGCCGTCGCGCAGTGCACGGCGATGAAGGGAAAGGGCATTGAAGTCTATACCGTCGGCTTCCAGCTTGGCGACAGCAAGCTTGCGACGAATACGCTTTCCAGTTGCGCCACCGATGCGGACCACTTCTATAATTCGTCGACGGGTGACGCTCTCAAAGCGGCATTCCGGGACATCGCGCTCAAGATCTCGAGCCTCTATCTTTCACAGTAGAGCGCTTACATCGGGCACTACAAACGAGGACGCCATAACGTCCTCTTTTTTGTGTTCGCATTTCCCTCGAGGCGGCCGCCGACCCCGAAACGAGGTTTACTCGTCGCCGATGCATTCCTCATCGACACCCGCTTCGACGAGGTGAACGAGAGCCTGAAGCGCCTCCGGACCTTGCGGCCCCTCAGCTACGATATGCAATTCAGAGCCAGGTCCGGCGGCGAGCATCATCAATCCCATGATCGACGTTCCGCCGACGGAATTGCCGTGGTGTGTCACGGTGATTTTCGCGTCGTAGGATTCCGCACACTTGACGAACTTCGCCGAAGCGCGGGCATGCAGACCTTTGATGTTGCGGATAACGACGACGGCTTCGGGCTTTAAGCTATTGGCAAGTTCGGGCATCGCTCACTCTTAGCCGCCGGAGAGTTCCTGGCTCGCGACCTTGATGTATTTCTTGCCGGCGTCGCGAGCCATAATGACAGCTTGATCGAGTGGTGTCTCGCCGCGAATGCTCGCGAGTTTTACAAGTATCGGCAGACTGATCCCGGCAATTACTTCGGCTTTCGTTTCGTCCATCACCGAGATCGCAAGGTTCGACGGCGTGCCGCCGAACATGTCGGTCAGAATGATGACGCCCTTGCCGCTGTCGACGCTCTGTACAGCATTCAGGATTTGAAGCCGGCGCGCTTCCATGTCGTCGTCGGGACCGATCGCGATTGTTTCAAGCGCCGCCTGCTTTCCGACGACATGCTCGAGCGCATTACGAAATTCCTGCGCGAGCCCGCCATGCGTGACGATGACAAGTCCGATCATGAGCAACGGGCCATTTCATTGTCGTGCGGCGCCGCCGATTGTAGCTCCGCCGTTTGGCGCGGAAAGTGGCAAGTGTTTGCCGTCGGTGCAAGAAGTTTCTGGATCGGGTTCAGGCCTTGGGGACAATTCGTGGCGGAGGTGCCATGGAGATGGCCGCTACAAGCTTTAAAGCGCTTGAATCCTCGAAGGGAGAGAGGTGCAACACTGGAATATCAAAGCCCAAAATGTAGGCGGAAGGCCACGGGTCCGGGTATCTTTCGATGAGATCGTCGCGCGTGAGGTCGGCGACAAGGACCAGGGCCGCTTCCGCGATCGGATCAACCTCAAGGATACCAATGCCGCGTACCTCAAGCATGCCGCGCAGTGAAGGCGGTGCGCTCACGCGGACGCCCGTGTCCTCATGCTTTAGTAGGACCTGATCGTCGGCCACCAGCTTTATGGGCTCGCGAGCGATGGCGGAGACGCCGAGGCCCAGGCACCGCAGGGCCAGGTCGGATTTTCCGGATCCGGATGGTCCGCGAATGAGCACGGCACGGCTGCCGACGGCAATGGCCGTTCCGTGAACCCGTTCAGCTTCTCCAGACAAGTCCGGTGCCTATTGCAGATGACAGTGGGAGGCGCACAGTGAAGCGCGCTCCCTTCCGGGAATCGGTGTTGTCGATTGCTCGGTTCTCCGCGAAGATTTCGCCGTGATGGCTGATGACGATCTCGCGCGAGATGGAGAGGCCGAGACCCGAATTCTTTCCGCGCTTCGCGTCTGTCAGCGGCCGGTCGCTGTAAAACCTGTCGAAGATCTGGCCGAGCTTGTTGGGCGGTATGCCGGGGCCCTCGTCTTCGACCGTAATTTCGACCTTGCTGGCATTTGGGCGGGTGCGCACCGTCACCATCGCACCTTCGGGCGAGAAGGACAGGGCGTTGTCGATCAGGTTCGTAAAGACTTGGCCGAGGCGGCTGTCGTTGCCGCGGACCGTATAGGATGACGCGCCGGCAGGCTCCACGAACAAGCGGACCTTGCGCGTGTCGTCCGCCAGCATATCCCGGAAAAGGTTTTCCACGCTTTCCAACACGTTTCGAATATCTATGGGCTCCATTTCCTGGCGCGCAAGCTCGGCATCGAGACGCGAAGTGCTGGAGATATCATTGATGAGACGGTTCAGACGCTTCAGCTCCGCTTGTATCTCTCGCACCATCTCGGTCCGATCGGTGTCGGATTTCGCATACGCCATGGCCTCGGCGGTCGAGCGCGCGGCTGCGAGCGGATTCTTCAATTCGTGGGCCACGTCGGCGGCGAACTTCTCGCTCGCTTCGATGCGCCGGTAGAGTGCGTTCGTCATGGCGACGAAAGCTCGGCCCGTCTGGCCGACCTCGTCGCGCCGGCTGGTCAAGTCGGGCAGTTGCTCGCGGGCGGAGATATTCTGCGTCACGCGATTGGCGGCTTCCGAAAGGCGGCGCATCGGGCCAGCCACGGTCCGTTCAAGGACGAGCGAGCTTCCGATTGCCACGAGGAGCGCCATCGCCGCGATCTGAAGGATCAACCACCGCTCATCCCAGAGCACGTCGTCGATATCGCCCGGGTTCGTCGAGATCAGCAGAACGCCGAGGATCTTGTTGCCGCGCTTGATCGGTTCGGCCATCGAGACGATCTGCTGACCATGGCGATTGAGGAGTAGGATCGGGGTTTCGACGCCTTTCGTTGCGGCGTTCTTGACTTCGGGATAGAGGAAGCCGTTCGCAGTTCCGAGTTCGCGGTAGACTTTGAGTTCTTTGTTGATCACCCAATAGTGGAGCCGGGTCCAGAAGTTCTTCAGGCGTGGCGTCGGATCATTGATGTCGACTGGCGCATCCGGCTTGCTATTGGAAAAGAGGGTGTCGCCGTTGAGGATCAGCGTGCCTTTGGCGGAATAGATCCGGGCTTTGAGATCAGCCGGACCTACGAGCTTTCGCAATACGATCGCTGCCTGATGCGGATCGATCGGCAATTCAAGCGCAGCAAATGCGTCGTCGCGCTGGGCGCGCGCCAACGTCTTCTCCGGAATGCGGTTCGGGTCGAAAATTGCCCGCTCGTTGACGGCGCGGTAGGCGATCGCCTCGGCAGTTATGCGCGAAACGGTCTTGACAACATCGACCTTGGCG
>CAYYDL010000452.1:0-3017 GCA_964470545.1 uncultured Hyphomicrobium sp.
GGCGTCTACAAGGTGCCGCCCGGCCATTATTTCATGATGGGCGATAACCGCGATAATTCCACGGACAGTCGCTTCCGGAGTGCGGTCGGCTATGTCCCGTATGAAAATTTCATAGGCCGAGCGGAGATTATCTTCTTCTCGGCGAAGGTCGATGGACCTGACGCGATGCATTGGTGGGCTCCCTGGAACTGGCCATTTGACATCCGGTGGAACAGGTTCTTCACTCTCGTGCGGTGACCGCGAAGCGGCATTGGCGCCATGCTCAGACCACGCAAATTCAAAGAACTCGAGACAAAGCTGGGGTACAAGTTCAAGAATCCCAATCTGCTTGAGCGTGCGTTGACGCATGCCAGCGTGCGCGGGGGCAAAGTTGCCCGATCGGACAACGAGCGTCTCGAGTTCATCGGAGATCGTGTCCTCGGCCTCGCGATCGCGGAAGCACTGAACAAGCAGTATCCCGAAGCCAACGAAGGCGAACTCGCCCGGCGGTATAATCGTCTTGTTCGCGGGGAAGCCTGTGCCAAGGTCGCACGCAACATCGGACTTGGAGCTCATCTTATTTTGTCCGACAGTGAGGCGGACAGCGGCGGTCGCAACAAGACGACGATTTTGGCGGATGCGGCCGAGGCGCTGCTCGGCGCGGTCTTTATCGATGGCGGTTTCGAGAAGGCGCGGGCGGTCGTGAACAAGCTCTGGCAGGATCAATCGGAACCGGTGCCGGAGGTTGCCGTCGATGCCAAGTCCGCGCTGCAAGAGTGGGCGCAGGGGCAAGGTCTGGCTCTTCCTAAATATACGGTGGTTTCTCGTAAGGGTCCCGATCATGCGCCGCGTTTCACCGCTGAGGTGCTGATCGCCGGCCGAGCGCCCGCTCAAGGCGAGGGCGCTTCGAAACGCATTGCGGAGCAGGCCGCAGCAAGCGCCCTTCTTTCGCGCGAGGGCGTCGGAGCGCATGTCGGCGATGTCTGAAAGCAGCCTGCCATCAAAGACGGCCGAAGGGGAAAAACGCCGGTGCGGTTTCGTCGCCGTCATCGGGCCGACGAACGCGGGCAAGTCCACGCTGGTCAATGCGCTGGTTGGCGCCAAGGTCGCGATCGTTTCGCATAAGGTTCAGACGACGCGCGCGCCCATCCGGGGCATCGCGATGGAGGGCAATAGTCAGATCGTCTTCATCGATACCGCAGGCATCTTCAATCCGAAGCGCCGGCTCGACCGGGCGATGGTCGACGCCGCATGGGGCGGGCTGGAAGACGCGGATGGCGTCCTTCTGGTTCTTGATGCAGCCGCGGGTCTCAGCGATGACGTGGCGGGTATCATTGAGCGCCTCAAATCCGTGCGGATGCCCAAAATCGCTGTTCTGAACAAAATCGATCGCGTCGAGGAGAAGCCGAAGCTTCTGGAACTCGCCAAATCTCTCGGCGACCGGCTCTCGCCAGATCGCGTGTTCATGGTTTCCGCGCTGGAGGGGCAGGGCGTAAGAGATTTGCGGACTTATCTGGCCGATCTCGTGCCGGAGGGGCCGTGGCATTATGCGGAAGACGATGTCACGGACGTGCCAATGCGGACGCAGGCCGCCGAGATGACGCGCGAGAGCATCTATCGCTTTCTGCACCAGGAACTTCCTTACACGACGACCGTTGAGACCACGGATTGGAAGGACCTGAAGGATGGGTCGGCCCGCATCGAGCAGACGATTTATGTCGAGCGCGATGGGCAGAAGAAGATCGTGCTCGGCAAGGGCGGCGAAACGATCAAGAAGATTTCAAGCGCCGCACGGCGCGCGATTGAGGAGATGGCGGGTCACCGCGTACATTTGTTCCTGTTCGTCAAAGTGCGCGAGAACTGGGAAAGCGACCCCGAGCGGTATCGGGAAATGGGTTTGCCTTTTCCCAAATCCTGAGACGCCTGCTACGAAGCCCCATGCAGTGGACCGATGAAGGCATCGTTCTTTCAGTCAGACCGCACGGCGAGACCGCGGCGATCGTCGACTTGTGGACGCGGGCGCATGGGCGGCACATGGGGCTGGTGCATGGCGGCCGGTCCCGGCGGTTACGCCCCATTCTCCAAGCCGGAAACCACGTCGATGCCGCGTGGAAGGCCCGGCTCGCCGATCAACTCGGGTCTCTGACGGTGGAAATGCGCCGCGCCTTCGCGGCGGAAACACTGGACGATCCGCAGGCGCTGATGGCGTTGTCGTCGATTGCGGCGTTGACCGGGTTGTTGCCGGAGCGTGATCCGCATCCCAATCTCTACGAGATCACGCTTTTCGTTCTTGGATTTCTGAATGACGCAACGGTTTGGCCGGCGCTGCTCGTGCGGTGGGAATTGGCTCTGCTTGATGAATTGGGGTTCGGTCTGGATCTCAGCCAGTGCGCTGCGACCGGGGCCAACGATCAGCTCATCTACGTTTCGCCAAAATCAGGCCGTGCCGTTTCGGCATCGGCGGGCGAACCCTATCGCGATAAGCTTCTTGCGCTGCCTCAGTTTCTTACAAAGCAAAGATCTGGCCCCGTCACGGCGCAGGATATTTCCCTCGGTTTCGCATTGACCGGACATTTCATCGAAAAGCATCTCCTGTCGCCTCGTGGCGAGATCTTGCCGAGTTCACGAACACGCCTCGTCGCGCGCTTGGCAGCCGAGTGCGGCGTATGAGTTTGCGATGTTTTTCGGGCTCTTCGGTGAGCGGCGACGGAAACGCGAATGCGCAGCGTTTCTTAGTTTGACTGCGAGTTTCCTGTGCCTTTCATTCAATCTCGTGGTCACGTGAATGCGTCGGCCGGGCTCTTGCCTTTGCTGAGCCGGATGGCGCGCTGCAGACTGGCCGTGCATCGTGACCCACACCACCGCATGCCTGGCTAGAGATGCCCGTTCGGATCCCCCCTCCGAGCGGGCTCCTTTCGACGGGCCTTTTTCAGCAATCGTTCATGAAGGTGCGCAGACAACTCTCTGGATTGTTCGCTTCCAATTCCCACTGTGCATGCGGGAGTACGGTGGGCTAACGGGACCGCAGCGGGGAGCTG
>CAYYDL010000453.1:0-5019 GCA_964470545.1 uncultured Hyphomicrobium sp.
GGTTTTGCGTTCCTCTACATTCCGATCCTGCTGCTCGTCATTTACAGCTTCAACGAGTCGAAGCTGGTGACGGTGTGGGCGGGATGGTCGACGAAATGGTATGGTTCGCTGCTGCAGAACCAGTCCTTGAAGGATGCGGCATGGGTGACGCTGCGGGTTGCGGTCGTCTCGGCGACGGCGGCGACGGTCCTCGGGACGCTTGCGGCGATCACGCTCGTCCGCATGGGGCGCTTCCCCGGGCGAACGCTCTTTTCGGGCATGATCTTCGCGCCGCTCGTCATGCCGGATGTCATTACCGGCCTGTCGCTGCTGTTGATTTTCGTGGCGCTCGGCATCGATCGGGGATTCTGGACGATCATTCTCGCGCACATCACGTTCTCGATGTGTTATGCGGCAGTCGTCGTGCAGGCGCGGTTGCAGGATTTCGACAAATCCGTCGAGGAAGCGGCGATGGACCTTGGCGCGACACCCGTCGGAACGTTCTTCCAGGTCACCTTGCCGATCATCGCGCCTTCGGTGGTTTCGGCGTGGCTTCTTGCCTTTACGCTGTCCCTCGACGATCTCGTGATCGCGAGCTTCACAACGGGACCGGGTGCAACGACGCTTCCGATGAAGATCTACAGTCAGGTCCGTCTCGGCGTTACGCCCGAGATCAACGCTATATCGACGATTCTAATCGGCATCGTGACCACCGGCGTGCTGGCTGCCGCATTTTTCACGAAGCGTCAAACCGAGAAAGCCGAGCGCGAACGCAGGGCCGCCTTCGGCGCCGCGGGCTGAGCATGAGACGTCGCATTTGTCTTTCACGCTGGCTCGCGCTAAGCAGCTGGCCATCGTGACAGCACAAGATTACATACGCTCCTATTACGCTGCGACGGCCAACGACCAGACGCGCTATCCGGCGCTGGAAGGAACCGTCAAAGCCGATGTCTGCGTTATCGGTGGCGGTTTTTCAGGTGTCGCCACCGCATTGACGCTCGCGGAGCGTGGGCGTTCCGTGGCGCTGCTCGAAGCGAACCGGGTCGGGTGGGGTGCGTCCGGCCGCAACGGCGGGCAGATGATCGGCGGCATCAGCGGGGAAGAGACGATCAGGCGGCAGCTCGGCGCGGCCGGTGCGAAGCTCGTGCGCGATATCCGCTACCGGGGCCACGAGATCATCGAAGAGCGGGTCGCCAAGTATGGGATCGCTTGCGATTTGGCCTACGGCTGGATGGAAGTCGCGGCGCGTCCCCGGCACATGGACCACATGCGTGCCTATGTCGATGGGCGGATGAAAGATGGTGACGGCGATCAGATCGAGATCGTCGAGGCCCACCAAATGCCGCAGGTATTGGGGACGCACTCTTATTATGGCGGCTATATCGACCGGCGCAGCGGTCACCTGCACCCGCTCAACCTCTGCCGGGGCGAGGCGGCGGCCGCGGCTTTTCTTGGCGCCAAGATCTTCGAGGGTTCGCGAGTCCTCAATCTTTCAGGCGGCACGAAGCCGTGGGTTCAAACCGAGCATGGCCGCGTCGAAGCGGAGACCGTCGTCATCGGCGGTGAGATTTTCAATCGCTTTGGTCAGTCGCGCCTTAAGGGGATGATGCTGCCGGCGGGGAGCTACATCATCGCGACTGAGCCATTGACCGGAGCGGAAACGGCGACCGTCGATCCGCAAAATCTCGCGGTCGCGGACAGCAACGTCGTTCTCGATTATTTCCGCATGTCGGCAGATCGACGGATGCTGTTTGGCGGGCGATGCAACTATACAAACCGCGATCCGAAAGATATTGCGGCCGTGATGCGACCGCGGATGGTTCAAGTCTTTCCGCAACTCAAGGATGCGCGCGTCGAATTCAAGTGGGGCGGGACGATCGCGATCGTCGTCAATCGCGTGCCCGCGATCGGCCGTCTGTCGCCGAACCTCTATTATCTTCAGGGGTATTCGGGGCATGGCGTCAACGCCACCCACATCGCGGCCGAGATCGTGTCGGACGCCATCTGCGGGACGACCGAAAAGTTCGATCTCTTCGCTCGCATCAAGCATACGCAGCTGCCGCTCAGCGAGCAGTTCGGCAACTACATGCTTGCGCTCGGGATGCTTTACTATCGGATACGCGATTTGATGTAGCGCCTCTCGTCTACCAGCGCAGCACGCGAGGCCCGAGCAAGGCGCCCAGGCCCGTTATCACCACGATACCGATCGTGTACCAGGCGGCTAGAAACAGCGGACTGTCGTCCGGGCAGTGGGCGGCGTAGATCGTTGCGGCAATTCCGGCCGACAGCAGGCCCCCGACGGCCCCGGCAATGACGGGGTGTGTAGGGGCGCCGCGATGCAGCGCGTACAGAACTGCCGCCAGCGGAGCCAGCGATAGCAGCGGGATCACGATCAGGCAGAAGACCGCATTATGGCCAACCATGTTGGCCTCCCAAGCGTCGGGGGGAAGCGAAATCAGCTCGCCGGCGACGCCGATCGCAAGCACGACCGGCGCGAGAGCCAGCCACCAGAGATGCCTCCCAGGGCTGAAATCCGGCCGCGACAGATCGCGCACCAGCACGAATGCTGGGATTGCGACGCTCAGCGTCAGGATGAACTTGAAGATGAAGCGCGGCGACGAAACGATCAAATCCATGAAATTTTCGCGAATTCCGAACGTGCCGTAGAGGGCGAGCGCCGCGATCAGCGCGCCAACGCCCACCGCAGCAGCCAGGGTGCGGGCGACAGGCGGCTCGATGCTTTTCGCATCGGCCGCAATGGCTTTGATAAGATCCTCGGTCCTCATAATTTTTTCTCTTGATAAGTCTCCGCCAGCGCTTTCAGGCTTCGATGCAAGGCCACGCGAACGGCGACTTCGGACATGCCGAGGCGTTCTGCAACATCGCGTGCCGAGTGTCCGTCGATGCTGATCGACCGGACGATATCCCGGTTCTTTTCTGAAAGGCCATCGAGGACGCGATCCAAATCGTGTGCATCGATGGCGGCCTGCTGGTCTTCTCCTTCTATGTCGAACTCCGTCAAATCGACCGATACTTCCGGGCGCCTGCCCCGACGGCGCAGGTCGTCGATCATCTTGTTGCGCGCGATGGCCGACACCCACGGACCGAGCGGCATCGCATGGTCCCAGGTATGTCGCTTCAAATGAATGGCGAGCAGCACGTCCTGCACCACGTCTTCAACGTCGTCGCGCGGCACGCCGATGCCGGAGAAGCCACGCCGTACGACTCCCCTCAGGACCTGCGATAGCTCGGAGAGAAGCTTATGGTATGCGGATTCGTCGCCCGCGATCGCGGCGCGCATCCACCCTGACCACTGAGCGTCTCGAGCCTTCCGGTCCAAAATGCGCCTTCTAAATCGTCTTCGCCGCCCGGTGGGCAAACGTTACAGAGGGAGATCGTCACGAACGCAACTGTGCGGCCGATCTCGCTCAGAGCCGGCATCGGGCATATGGCAGGCGCTGGACCCGGGACGCAAGGTGACAGAAGGCCTGGAAAGGGGCTTCGGTTCAATTAACCGGGGAGCCAGATCCAGAGGATCGCTACATAGGTCAGGCCGTGCAGGAGCTGGTCGATGCCCAGGGCCCACCAGAAATAGGTATCCTTTCCCGTCCAGGCATGGCTGCGGACGATCTGCTCTTTTGTCCAATCGATGTGGTAATGGACCACGAATTCAGCCGCTAGAAGGGTAGCGGCGAGCCCGGGGCTGCCACCGGGAAAGAGCCAAAAAACGGGCGCGGTCAAGAAAATATGAATGAGGGCGTGTAGCAGCCCACCTGGTGCGCCGTAGTTTCCTTTCTGGCGGAAAATCAGGTCCGTCTGCAGAATGAAGTCGGCAATCGTGTGCTTGACGAGCAAATATGTGATTGCGGCCAACGCCGCGTGAACGGGTGACATGGGTTCCATCGCTGCCTGGAGGACGACCCGGCGCTCGGATTGCTCCAGGCGCTGGGACGTGAAAAACCGTCCACCTACTTCCCCAAGGCCATTTGAGCGGATCGGCGCCTTGATGGATGTCACCCAGGGAACAGGAGGTCTGCACAACTTCCGGAGCCATGCAGACCAGGTTTGTTTTCGCCTGATGCCCGACTGTCAGTTAACGCGCTGGACCTCGACAAGGTTGTCGGAGAAGGTCGGAGCCCGACCGAGGCCGCTCCACGCGTCCGAAGAGATACAGTTCACCGAGCCGTCCGAGCGATTGAGCGACCGCCAATAGCCGAGCGTCGCCACGACAACTCCGTCCGGCACGTCGTCAGTCACTCGAGCCACCCCTTCGAAGTCGCCGCGATCATTATAGACTCGCACCGGATCGCCATCGCGGACCGAGCGTTGCTGTGCGTCACCTGGCGAGATCATTACGAACTGATCACCTTGCGCTTTGATCTTGTGCGGCTCGTTGGCGTAGCACGAGTTCAGGAACGCGTGGCTCTTCGGCGAGATGATATTGAGGGTATAGAGCTTGGCGCGGCCGGGGTTCGTCTCGGGCGTTTCGCGCGGCGGCACGTAGCCCGGCAGCGGATCGACAGGCTCGCCTGACTGCTCGCCCTCGTACATGGCGCGGAATGGACCCGCGACGAAGTTCTTCGCGTCGTGCAAAAGGAATTCCACCTTGCCGGACGGCGTCGGAAATTTGCCTTCCGCGTGCGGTGCGCGTGTGTCCGCGGAGCCGACGGCGATCTTGAAGTATCCGTTCTGCTTGAAATACTCCATGTCGATGCCGCCCATCTTGGGATCATCCCAATTGACGTATGCGGCGCAGAGTTCGCTATCGGTCATTTTGAAGACCGGATCGTCGAAACCCATCTCCTTCGCGAGCAGGCGCCAGAGGTCGCTGGTCGGCTTGCATTCGCCGGGCGGGTCGATGGCCTTCTGATTGTAGGTCAGATAAAAATGGCCCCACGACCACATCATATCTTCAGCTTCGCCTGCCATCGCCGACGGCAGGACGATGTCGGCGTATTTCGCTGTGTCGGTCAGGAAATGCTCGGCGACGACAGTGAAGAGATCCTCGCGCTGCAAGCCTTCGACGATCTTGTTGGTTTC
>CAYYDL010000454.1:0-2111 GCA_964470545.1 uncultured Hyphomicrobium sp.
AGAGAAGCAGGTCGCGTTCGAGCAAAACCGGCCCAGAGATCATTCTTGAATTGGTCCCCGGCGACTCGCGTTCCGGGAGCCGGCCGCCGGGGGCGGGCTTGCCGTTGCCGTGGCGCGAATCGTTGCGCGACATATACAACGTCAAGATGGCTAAGCGAAATTATCCCTTTGGATTGCGTGGTGGGTTGCCTTGCTGTCGCTCAGAGCCGTCGCTAGCGTCGGCGGCGACTTGAGATCAGCAGGAGTCTTCATGAGCACGCTTCAAGCCTCGGCGCAAAAACAGCTGCGCCAGTTCGTCGAGCAGATCGAACGTCTCGAAGAGGAGAAGAAGCAGCTCGCAGCCGATATTCGCGACAAGTACACCGAGGCAAAAGCCGTCGGGTTCGACGTGAAGGCCCTGCGCCAGATCGTGCGGCTTCGCAAGAAGAGCAATCAGGAGCGCCAGGAAGAAGAGAGCATTCTCGAGGTCTACATGCACGCGTTGGGCATGCTTGAGGAAGCTCCAGACAGTTCCGTTGCCGACGCTATGATCGCCGCCGAATAGGTGATCGCAGAACAGATCCGGCAAACCGCGTTCCGCGCCCGGCTTTTTGGGGGCCGGCAACGCTCACCGCCATGCCGACATAGGTCGCATACAAACGGCACCGTCCATCCCTATTCGGCGCTAGGGGCGGGCGGTGCCGGCGATGACAGCCTTGCGGCTGCCGTCTCTTCGCGCGCGGAAATGTGATCACTCCAGCGCGCCAATGCGTTCACGTTAGCTGCGGGGCGTGATAAGGACAAATCGCGATTTCTTGTCCTTGGCATTAGTCCTTCTGATGGCCCACGTTACACTCAAACAGCTTCGCTACTTCGACGCGCTCGCGCGCGAGCAGCATTTTGGCCGCGCGGCAGACGCCTGCGCCGTCACACAGCCGGCATTGTCAATGCAGATTCAGGATCTGGAGGCGTCCCTCGGAATTGCGCTCGTCGAACGCACGCGAAACGGCATCAAGTTGACGCCGAAGGGCGAGGAAATCGCGATCCGCGCGCAGCGGCTGCTCAACGATGTGCGCAATCTCGTCGACTATGCCCAACATGCGGGTGGCGTTCTTTCCGGCACACTGCGCCTCGGCGTCATTCCCTCCGTTGCGCCATACCTCCTGCCGCCGCTTTTGCCGCTTCTCAAGGACAAACATCCAGATCTCGAACTGCATGTCCGCGAGACACAAACGCATACGTTGACCGACGAGCTTATCGCCGGGAAGCTCGACGTGCTGCTGCTCGCGTTGCCGATCAAGAACGCGGATATCGAGACATTGCCGGTCTTCGAAGACCGGTTTTTGCTTGCCTTACCGAAGACAAGAAAGCTTTCCGGCCGCGTTCGCGCAACGAAAGAAATGGTCGAGCACGACAGGCTGCTGCTGCTTGAAGAAGGCCACTGTCTCCGTGATCAGGCGCTGACGTATTGCAGCCTGCAGCAAGTCGACGACGTCAACACCTTCGGCGCGTCGAGCCTGTCGACGATCGTCGAGATGGTGTCGGCGGGGTTCGGAATTACTTTGCTTCCGGAGATCTGCCTCGGAGTCGAAGGCCGCAGCCGGGACATCAAGGTCATCCGCTTTGTCGAACCGGAGCCCGCACGATCGATCGGCTTGGCGTGGCGCCGGTCGAGTCCGAGACGCGCCGATTTTCTGGCTCTGGCGAACCTCGTCGACGAAGCGGGCCAGGTTTCGCTGAAGCGCGGGGCCGCGACGGTGCAAGCCTAGGGATGCCGCGCTTCTAACGCGCACTCGTCTGGACGGAACGGCTCGTGATGGCCGTCGCGGTGCGATTTTGGTCCAGTTCCTTCAGCGCTTCCTCGTGAACGGCCTTGCCTTTGAACTGATCGCACCACATCGCTTCCGCCAATTGCCGTCCGGGCCGGAACTTCATCGGCTCGATGGCACCGACATCGTCGAGGACGTTGAGCGTGGCAGCCACGTCGGGCGCCTGCATCGGGGCCAGCGGCTGGTCGCGCGCTGTCGGCTTGTCGGTCAGGAAGGGCGCCAGAGGGAACGGGCGGTAGTCCATTTCATCTGGGTGGTCATCGTCATAGGCAGGCGCCTGAGCCCAGTCGCTGAGGCTTGCCG
>CAYYDL010000455.1:0-2498 GCA_964470545.1 uncultured Hyphomicrobium sp.
CTTCGGTGTGTCCTTGCGCGTGGCGAAGCGGCCGGGAGTATGGAAGTAGCGGTCCGTAAAATCGACCTGCTTCAGTGCCGCTGCCGTGACGCGATGGCCTGCGATGACGGCGTCCGCTTCGCCCTTCTGCAGTGCGGGAAAGAGTTCTTCCCATGGCCGCACTTTGATATCGCAGGATGTGTTGAGCTCCAGACAAATCGCGCGGGCAAGATCGACATTGAAACCGACCAGAATTCCATCCTCGTCGTAGAAGTCGAAGGGAGGAAAATCACTATCGGTCAAAAAACGGATGACGACCCGGCGGGGTGCAGCGTCTTTTGACGGGTTCGCTGGTGCCCCGATTTGATCGTCGGCGTTTCTGTCCTGCGCGATGGCTGGCGCACACCAGCCAGATGCCAGAGCGGCCAATCCAACCAGAGCAAGAAGAAGATCCCGAATTCGCTTCCTGGCGTTCATGTCGCGAACCTGCTGCGCTGGCGGTTTCTCACGCAATACCCTCGCACTCTCTTTTCAATCTACGCAATTTGAGCACATAGTGTGTCACTGGCTGGACGATGGCGGTCGTCGGAGGGGCCAGCCAGAGGCTTGCATGTTTGGGGCTCGGCGAGAAATACCGATTTCGCGGACATCGCGCGCGTCTTCCCGTGCAACTCGGCCCGCATTTCCACATTGGCAGTTTCAGCGCGATATTGGACAACTGGATCGCGCGGTCAATGATCTGCGCCGCCGTGCTCCCGACTTTTCTGCTGCTTCTCCGCTGCTGATGTGGCAGCGAATAGTTCTGCTTCTAGCGCTATCACTCCTGACCGCGGGTCTGATTGTCCTCGACGATTTCGGGCTCGTGCTGTGGTCACTGACCATCGCCGTTCCGTTCCTGATGATTTCGGTGCTTCGGCTGGCAGCGCTTTGGCGCGCTGTCCGGAGGCCGCGGGAACCGCCGGACCCGAGTTGGCTCGATCGCCGTTACGATGATCGATTGCCGACGTTCTCCGTGCTTGTTCCGGTCTACCGCGAAGTTTCGATCGCGCGCACGCTGGTCAGTGCGATGAGCCGTTTTGATTATCCGAGCGACCGTCTCGAGATCCTGTTCATTACGGAAGCAGATGATATGCGGACACGCCGCGCTCTTTTGGACGCGGGGCTTGCGGGGAACATGCGGGTCGTCACGGTTCCGCCGGGTCAACCGAAAACCAAACCACGGGCGTTGAACTACGCGTTGCAAGACGCGCGAGGCACACTCGTTGCCGTCTTTGATGCAGAGGATCATCCTGATCCCGATCAACTTCGGCTCGCGGCGATCGCATTCGTTTTGGGCGGCCCGAGGCTCGCGTGCGTTCAAGCCCGGCTAACCGTGTCGAATCCGGACGATTCCTTTCTCAGCCGGCAATTCATGCTCGAATATGCGGCGCTCTTTGGCGGCGTCCTACCCGCATTAGACTATCTCGATCTTCCTATTCCGCTCGGGGGAACGTCCAATCATTTCCGCCGGGATGTCCTGTTGAAGTGCGGGGGATGGGACCCTTTCAATGTCACTGAAGATGCCGACCTCGGGATACGGCTTGCCCGTCTTGGCTACGACGTCTCAGTCATCGATTCGGAAACGATGGAGGAGGCGCCGGTTCGCTGGAGGATCTGGCTCGGTCAAAGGACGCGCTGGATCAAGGGCTGGATGCAAACCTATCTCGTGCACATGCGGCGTCCATTTCGGCTCTGGCGTGATCTTGGCGCGCGTCGCTTCGTGGGCTTCCAAATGACGATCTGCGCAACCCTGATCTCGATGTTGGCGCACCCGTGGTTCTATATTCTCGCCGGATTGCACGGCGCTTTGGGATCTCGGGTCCTGCCGGAAAGCCATATCCTGGTCTGGCTATTTGGCGGGAATCTGCTTGCCGGCTACGGCTCTGCGGCGTTGCTGATCATGGTGACCTCGCAAGGGTCTGAATTTTCGGGGCGTCTGTTTTCGATCTTTTTCCTGCCGGTCTATTGGCTCGCGATTTCGATCGCTGCTTATCGTGCCGTTTTGGACCTCGTGCGTAGGCCGTACTTCTGGGAAAAAACCATGCATGGTGCTGCGGGACGCATCAGCGGCAAGCGAAGCCGTAAAGGTGGCAGAGGTTAATTCATTTTGCGCGTCCGAAGACTTTCCTCAGCTCGACCTTGGCACGGTCGAGGTTGTGACGCTGCTTTTCAGAAAGATTCTTGCCGGCGCGATTTATATAAAATGTGAGCATCGACATCGCCGATTGGAACGGGGAGCTCTTGCGCCGCTTACTCTCTTCTGCGGACCGTTTCAGCGATTGCGCAATTGCCGACGGACTGCGGCGTGCGAATACGTGATCTTCAAGGTCGAGCGCGTCGCTGGTCTTTGTCACGCGAGCAGACCAACGATGGGTTGAGCGATGGTCGTTGCTCTTTTTTTGTTCACTCTTAATGGGTCGTTTTGTCTTTCGCACGTTAGGGACCTTTTGATCGTGTTGCGGTCAGGCTCAGATGATTGA
>CAYYDL010000456.1:0-1934 GCA_964470545.1 uncultured Hyphomicrobium sp.
GAAAGATCGCAGCTTCGCATGTTGACGTGATCAAGCAAACGGCCCGGCGTCGCGACGAGCACATGCACGCCGCGTTTCAAGGCGTTGATCTGCGGCCCCTTGCTGACGCCGCCAAGGACGACGGCGCGGCGGATGTGCATGTTGCGCGAGAGTTTGGCGACTTCCTGGTCGATCTGGACAGCGAGTTCGCGCGTCGGCGCGAGGATCAGAGCGACGACTTGCTTGTAGCCGGGCTCGATCGCGTCTGCAGCGATCTTGTTCAAGATCGGAAGAAGGAAAGTCGCGGTCTTGCCGGACCCCGTCTCGGCCATGCCGAGGAGGTCGCGGCCTTCGAGCTGGGGCGGCAACGCCTGCGCCTGAATGGGCGTTGGCGTCGTGTACCCGCACTGCGTCAGGGCACGCGAAAGAGGCTCGGCGAAACCGAAAGCCTCGAAAGTTTGTGTCGTCAAAGTGAAAGATTTCCCAAGGGCTTCAAGGCCCGTGCATCTCGTGCAGGGGCTCGTCCCATGGCCCACACCGGCGCTTTCGGGGTGCGGCCTTGTCTATAAGGATTGATCTCAATGCAGGGTCGAGCGCGGTGATTGAACCGCTTTTGAGTGGCACGAGGACCCGAGCGCCATCGAAGAGCAATGGCGTGCTGATGACGGTGTTTGGGGGCAAAGTCAAGGCATTAGAGTGAACTTACATTCAGCTGTGTCGCCAGGACGCGGAGGGATCTAAGTTACTTTCATCGTGTTAACCGCTGAAATTGCGCCGCGCATCGTATCCATGACGCCGGGCTCCGTCATCGAATGTCCGGCGTGATCGAGGATTTCGAGTCGAACGGTCGGCCACGCCGCGGCGAGTGCGTATGAGCTTTTTGGCGGGCATAACAGATCGTAGCGTCCTTGAATGATGACGCCGGGGATGTCGCGAAGCTTGTGCGCATTCGATAGCAATTGTCCGGGCTGCAGAAAGAACGAGTTCTTGATGTAATGCGCTTCGATGATGGGGGTTGGCGGCAGGCGCCCCCCTTCGTGGATGGTTGCCGGAATGGCGGCGTACTTCGGCGCGAGTTCCGAAAGCGCGCGCTCGTATGCGTGCCAGATATGGGCGGCCTGTGTCCGTTCGGGGCCATCCGGTCCGGTAAGGCGCTGCACGTAAGCAGCCAACGGGTTGTTTCGTTCCTCGACGGGCAAGCTGCGGCAGAAGGCTTCGAAGAGCTCGGGACGAAAAATCTGCGGTCCTTCGACGAAGGCCCAAGCGACTTCTTTGTCCGTGCCGAGAAAGAGGGCGCGGAGAACGAGGGCGGAGACGTGCTCGGGGTGTTGCTCGGCGTAGGCAAGCGCCAGCGTCGATCCCCAAGAGCCCCCGACCATCATCCATTGCTCGATGCCAAAGTGCATGCGGACGCTTTCAAGATCGGAGACGAGGTGCGCTGTGGTGTTCGCCTCACACGACAGGTAGGGGTGACTGCGCCCCGCGCCGCGCTGGTCGATCAGCAGGACATGGTCTCGTGCCGGATCGAAGAGTGTCCGATGGAGCACTTGCGCGCCGCTTCCCGGACCGCCATGCAGGAACACGATCGGGCGGCCACCTTTCAGACCGATCTCCTCGACGTAAATCCAATGGCCGTCGCCAACGTCGAGCATGCGGGCATCAAAGGGACGGAACGATTCGGGTAACGTCTTCATTCATCCTGCTGAACATGCTTTTTGCTAAACGACAAGTTCCGCCGGTAAGAAGCCTGCAACCAAAGGGAAAGACCGGCCTGACTTCCCGTCACATATCAGTCATGACGTCTCGGCAGTTCAAAGCGGTAACGGACCCGTCTCATGCATAGCTTCGGTTGATGCGCAGACGGCCCATCCTCGAAAACCGGAGTTCAGAGAGTGCAGCCGATTGACGAAACCGGCGTCGATCACTACCTGCTGCCGGCCTGCAAATCCTTGCGG
>CAYYDL010000457.1:0-2433 GCA_964470545.1 uncultured Hyphomicrobium sp.
GCGGACGATCACTACAAGCAACGGCTTAATATCCCTACCGACAAATGGCTACCGGTGTCGGAAGTGCTGCAGAAGCTCAAGGCTCAAGGCTACAACGTGACGAAGATCGAGGCAGACGACGGCGTCTATGAATTTGACGCCACAAACTCGGACGGCGTGATCATCGAGGGCCATGCCAATCCCGCGACGGGTGAAGTGCTGCGGGGCTACGACGATTGACGAGCCAAACTTTGGCCCTGCGCATTCACCGCGCAGGGTCAATTTTTCACGGGACAGGCATGACTCAGCGATCGAGGCGTGCAATCCGGCTCGGCAGCAGAACGCCGGAGCGCTCGAGAACGGGATATGCTGCTGCTGCGACGATATAACTGTTCAGCAACTTCATGTCTCTGAGAAGGTCAAGGTGAAGTGCCGAGGATTGAACCGCGTCGAGACGGCCCGAGCGCATTTTATCGACATGACGCAAGGTTGCTTTATTTTCCGCATCTCTGAACGCCACCTTTTCATCGGCAAGACGGCGCGCCGTGCTTTGATCGTCCGTCATGAATAACGATGCGGCTACCGTTACATTTGCACAGAGACGATCTATCCGATCAAGAAGCTCCGCCTGGTCGTCCTTGGTGAAAACCACTCCGCGTTTCAGCCGCTTCGCAATGTGCGGCAGAAGATTGCGATCGATCACATCGCCTGCCTGCTCGATGTTCATCGCGAAAGTGATGATCTCGTCGAGACGGCGATGATCGGCAGGGCTCAGCTCATCGGGATCTATAGATGTCAAATAGGATTTGATGGCGGTGTTCAAGCGATCGATGATGTCGTCTTGGCGCCGGGTCTCGACCATCAGTTTGCGATCGCCCGTAACAAGCACCTCCTTGGCCCCGCGAAGCATCTCGGTCAGAACGTCGGCAAGCCGTAGCGCCTCACGTGAAGCTGCCCCTAATGCAACGATCGGTGTCTCTTTCGCGGCAGGATCCAAATAACGCGGGCGAGACGGGTCCCCCGGATCGGAACGCGCAGGAAGCAATCTCTCCAGAACCCGCGCGTAGGACGTCAGAAACGGGAAAACAGCGAGTGCGATCGCAATATTGAAAAGCGTATGAAAATCAGCGACCGCCCGCGCATTATCCGGAACGACTGAAACCAGGTAGCGGCTGATTGGGGACAACGCCACTAAGGCGATCGCGACACCGACGACACGCGTCAGAAGATTGCCGAGCGGTAAGCGCTTCGCGACCGGATCGTCAGTTGGCGCACCTTCTATCAGCGGGTTGATGGCCGTTCCCAGGTTGGCGCCGAGAACGAGTGCGAACGCAGCATAGGGTGGAACGACATCGTTCGCCGCCAGAGACATGATTAGCAGAACGACAGCAACGCTCGAGTGCGCTGCCCACGTAAGCCCAGCTGCGAGAACAACGTCCAGAAATGGCGATGTCGAAACAGCTCCGAGCAGCAGACGTAGGTTCGGCATATCCTCATAACTGGTCATGAGATCCAGCAGATTCCTGAGAGCGAGCAGCATCAGCCCCAGGCCGATAAACACCCTGCCGAGGTCATGGGCTTGCGTGCTCGAATCCCGCCGAAACATGATGACGCCGATCAATATCAAGATAGGCGCGATCAATCCCACGTCGAATGAGAGAATCTGCACGATAAGCGTCGTGCCGACGTTCGCCCCGAGCATGACCGCCAGCGCAGGCGCCAGCTCGACAAATCCGCCGGCAGCGAATCCCGCGGTCATCAGGCCCGTAGCCGTGCTGCTTTGCAGAAGCGCCGTCACGCCCATTCCCGCAAGGAAGGCCCGCGTGCGAGTCCGTAGCGCGGCACCAAGAATCGCGCGCAAATTTGCGCCGAATGCCCGCTGGATTCCGGTTTGCACCATGTGCGTTCCCCAGAGGAGGAGCGCAATGAAACCAGCCAATTCCAGAAGTGCATCGGGAGATGTCATTCTAGAGGACTTTCCGATTTATTGCCCGGCTTCGGTTGAACGAGCCCCGCACCGGCTTTCCGGATCTGCGTAGCGGCGGGAGTAATTTCAAGTGTAACGCAGGACAAGCGCCGAGTGTTTTGAGTGTTGAAAAGAGGCTGCTTATGTTGCAATTCCCTGCCCGCCCAAGCTTCGCTTCGCGAATGGCTTATAATTGCAAGGGACCATATGGCCCCGCTTTCGTCAACTTCGCCGCGCCCGTCTCGACCCCTCGACCCTTCCCGCGCTTACGGCAGATTTCCATCTTTATCCGCCATGCCAACAGCTCGGCAGAGGCGAGCTCGACGCTTTCGCCACCGGCAGACCGCGATAGGTAGCGGCTGGCGCGAACAAACGCCCACCTTTCCTAAGCGCCATCTATTCCGCAGTTAATGCCCTATAGAAGTCTTCGGCATCGACACTCGCACGAAGCCGCTCGACAACCAATCTTTCACGGAGTCTTCTCGATA